>QHOW01000029.1 GCA_003219435.1 Verrucomicrobiota bacterium
CGCCACCTTGGTTTTCCGCTCGTAATCCGATTCCAGGATTTGCTGCGGCACCGGGTCGAATCGATTAACCGTGTCTTCCAAACAGCGATTACGGAATTCGGTTATCGCAACCAATATCGGGGCGTTTTTCCGATTAAGGTCAATCAGTTGCGCGAGGTGATTGAAGAAATCGTCGATGCTGGCCGGCCGTTTCATTTTGGCCTCGAAGCGGGCAGCAAACCGGAACTGGTCGCAGCGCTCGCCATGCACCAGGACCCCGAGAGCCTGATCATCTGTAACGGCTACAAAGATCCCGCTTTTATCCGCATTGCCCTTCTCGGGCGCAAACTTGGCAAATCAGTCGTGATTGTTGTTGAAAAGCTGGAAGAGCTTGAGCAAACCATTCGCATTTCGAACGAAGTTGGCGTCGAGCCCTACATCGGCATTCGTGTGCGCTTGCATAGCAAAGGGTCTGGCAAATGGTCGCCCAGCGGCGGCGAGAATGCGAAATTTGGCCTCGATACGACCAACCTCGTTGCTGCCAGTCAGATGTTGAAAGAGGCCGGTCTGGCACACTGTTTCAAACTTCTTCATTTCCATGTTGGATCGCAGGTGCCAGATATCTCGACGATCAAGCGCGCAGTGCGCGAAGCGGCGCGCTATTACGCGAAGCTGTGCAAGCTTGGGCACGAGCTCGGCTATCTCGACGTGGGCGGCGGTCTTGGGGTCGATTACGATGGGTCACGCAGCGATTTCGATAGCTCCACCAACTATTCGCTCCAGGAATATGCCAACGACGTCGTCTGGAACATTATGGACGTGTGCGATTCCGAGGGCGTCGCGCATCCCGCCATTGTTAGCGAGAGCGGACGCGCCATTGTTGCGCACCATTCCGTGCTCGTGATGGAAGCTTTCAGCTCCATCGAACGAACCGCGCCCAAGCTCAGGGTCGAAGCCACCGAGAAAGATCACAAGCTGGTTCATGATATTCTCGAGGTGAAACAGCGTCTCAAGCGTGGCAACCGCATTGAAAGCCTGCATGACAGCCAGCACATCAAGGAAGAATCGCAGCAAATGTTCGATCTCGGGCTGCTCGATCTCGAATCGAAAGCGAAGATCGAAACCGTTTACTGGCAGCTCGCCCAACAGATCGTGAATATGCATCGCGGTCTGCGCTTTGTGCCCGAAGAAGTAAAACAGCTCGAGACTTCATTGGGAGACCAATACATCTGCAACTTCTCCGTTTTTCAGTCGTTGCTCGACCATTGGGCGCTCGGTCAGCTTTTCCCGATCATGCCGATTCATCGGCTCACTACTCCGCCCGATCGCAACGGCATGATCGTTGATATCACCTGCGATTCAGACGGTAAAATATCGAAATTTATCGACCTCCAGGACGTAAAGGAAACGTTGCCCCTCCACCGCATTCCTCCTGGGGAAATGTATTACATCGGCGTTTTTATGGTGGGCGCTTATCAGGATATCATGGGCGACCTGCACAATTTGTTTGGCCGCGTCACGGAGGTGCATGTTTTCCTCGATCCCGATGAAGAGTCGGGCTGGTACATTGAGGAAGTAATCGAAGGCAGCACCATCGGCGAGGTGCTTGCTATGACCCAGTGGGACAAAGTTGAACTGATGCGGCTGCTCAAGTCACAGGTAGATGCCGCCATCAAAACCGATCGACTCAAGCCAAACGACGCGATGAAACTTCTCTCCGACTACGAGCGTCTTCTCCAGGAATATACTTATCTCAGTCTCAACGGGGCCAAACCAGAGCCCCAATCAGGCAACTGGCTGCCGCTGAGCTAACCGTTTCGCGCAGCGCCAAACCTTGGCAAATCTGCCAGGTTCGAGATTTGGACAACAGAGACGGAGCCTTGCGTTTCAGGCGTGCCGCGAGATTAGATGGAGGAATTTCAAATGCCGCAATGAACCTCCTGAGGTGTGACCCGTGTCATCCCGGATCGACGCCTTACCCGCCCGCGATTCTTCTGCTCCTCGTCTGTCAGTCATCGCTCGTCACCCTGCTCGCAGTCGAGCCGCCAGCCAAAGGAATTCAAGACAACTCTTTCTTCGTCGAGGAGGCTTATAACCAGGAACCCGGGATTGTTCAGCACATCGTCAATGTCCCGGCGTTTTTCATGCACGGCAACAATAAGGTTTCGTTTATCTTCACGCAGGAGTGGCCAATCTTCAGTCAGACCCACCAGTTCTCCTATACAATTCCGTACACGGTTCACTGAAAGTGAGAACGGTCTCGAAGACATCCGGCTCAATTACCGATTACAAGCGTTGATGGAAGGCGAACGCACACCGGCATTCGCGCCACGCTTTTCTCTCGCCACGCCGGCCGGCGACACCAGCTAAGGTTTCAGACACGACCGGCTCGGCTACGAAATCAATTTACCGTTCAGCAAAATTGTCAGTGAACGGGTAACGTTAAACTTCAACGCTGGAGGATCGCTTTTCCCCGATGTAAACGATCGCGACTTGTGGAATTACAATCTCGGCGGAAGCGCGATCTATGCGATAAGCAGGAATTTCAACCTCATGTTCGAAGCAGTCGCTTTCTGGGAAGAAGATGTCAACCGCGCAACAAGAGTCGAGCGCACTGTGACAGCGCTTCTTTCGCCCGGCGCGCGTTATGCCTTCAATCGCCCGAACAATTTGCAAATCGTAGTCGGCGCGGCCCTACCCATCGGCCTCACGCAAGATTCACCAGATTGGGGGCTTTTCTTTTATCTCTCCTTCGAGCACCCATTTTTGCGAATGCATTCGGGCAATGGCAAAAATTGATTCGCGCACCATTGAGAAAAATTATGGCTGGGGGCGGAATCGAACCGCCGACACGTGGATTTTCAGTCCACTGCTCTGCCAACTGAGCTACCCAGCCGTAAATCGACAATCGCAGGGCGCAGCCGCGAGACGGATGCTCACTATGCAACAATCTGATTGTTGGGCAAGCACCTGCTCCCTATGACCGTCCCGCTAATTCTTCCGGCGGTCACAGACCGCCGCTACACAAATTTTCTCGGTAATTCGATGGCTCTGCGCAAGAGGCCCAAATAATGGTTCCGCGAAATCTCTACGCCGCCGAACTGCTGCAGGTGCGGCGTGAGCCACTGTGTATCGAGCAATGCGAATTTCCTGGCGCGCAAATGTTCGACCAGCACCACTAGCGCAATCTTTGATGCATCGGTCACGCGATGAAACATCGACTCGCCAAAGAAGGCGCCCCCAATCGCCACTCCGTAAAGCCCACCGGCGAGCTCGCCGCGGGACGAGTCCGTCCGCCTGGCGGACTTGCCGGTGGACCATGCTTCGACGGAGTGCGCATCGCGTCTGGCGCAAGCTTTGATCACTTCCGAGAAAAGATTGTTGATCTTAATCTCAAAAACTTTTCTGCGCAGAAGACGCCGCAGGGCGTGCGGCACATGGAAATCTTCCAGGGGCAGGATTGCGCGTGGATCGGGCGAAAACCATTCAATCGCGCCGTCCTCCGTCGCCATCGGAAAAACGCCGAGGCGATAGCCTTGGAGCAATAGTTTGGGATCGATCATGGCGCGTCGAAGAGTTGGAGCCTTGGCGTAACTCTCTTGCAATGTAACCCTTCGTTCTTAAAATGAGCAGATGAAACGCACGTCGATTCTGCTCATCCTCGCATGGACGCTCGCGGGCGGCTGCGCTGATCCCCTTGAACAACGCAGCGCGCAGGAAGTACAAGGGCAATTTGAGCGCGGCGTAACCGGGCAGGGAAGTCTCGGCCCAATCGAGCGGCCTGCCAACGATCCGGCTAGTCAGCATAGCGTCCCGGAAACTCATCCGTAGCGTAGTGAAGACAGTGGCTCCATTGACGCACTCCAAGATTTTCATTCTGGATTTCGGCTCGCAGTACACACAGGTCATCGCCCGGCGCATCCGCGAGTGCCAGGTTTATTCGGAGATTGTTCGCTTCGACACGCCGGCGACCGAAATCGCAAAACTGAAACCGAACGGCCTTATCCTTTCCGGTGGCCCGGCCAGCGTTTACGACAAAGGCGCGCCACATCCTGATCCCGAAATCTTTTCGCTCGGAATCCCGGTGCTCGGCATTTGCTACGGAATGCAATTAATGGCGCATCATCTTGGCGGCGAGGTGGAGTTCAGCCAGCGCCGCGAATATGGGCCAGGCATGCTGCACATCACCGACAGCTCGCAATTGTTCAATGGACTCGGCGAACAGATCGACATCTGGAATAGTCACGGGGATAAGGTGACGACGCTGCCTGCTGGTTTCCGCGGAGCAGCCCGGACGGAAAACTCTAAATTCGCGGCAATCGAAGATCCGGGACGCAAGCTTTACGGACTGCAATTTCATCCCGAAGTCGCGCACACTCCGCGCGGCAAGGAGATTCTGCAAAATTTCGTTTATCACATCTGCCACTGCGCGATGGACTGGACGATGGGCTCCTTCATCGAAGAAGCTTGTGCGCGCATCAGAAAACAAGTGGGCGATCAAAAAGTCGTGCTCGGTTTGAGCGGCGGCGTCGATTCTTCAGTGACGGCCGCGCTCCTGCACAAGGCGATCGGAGACCAGCTTACCTGCATTTTTGTCAATAACGGACTGCTGCGCTCGCGCGAAGAAGAAATCGTGCAGCGCGTCTTCGGTGAAAATTTTCATGTCCGTCTGAAATATGTGGATGCGAGCGAACGTTTTCTCGCGCTGCTAAAAGGAGTGACCGATCCGGAAACCAAGCGAAAGCTCATCGGGAATGAATTCATCAAAGTGTTTCAACATGCGACCGAGGAGTTGCTCGAGGAAGATCGAAGAAATGGCGCGCGCAAACATGGTGGCTACAGATTTCTCGCACAAGGCACGCTTTATCCGGATGTGATCGAGAGCGTGTCGATCGAGGGCAATCCCGCGCAGGTGATCAAGAGTCATCACAACGTCGGCGGGTTGCCCGAGAAAATGCACTTCGAGCTGGTCGAACCGGTGCGCCAATTATTCAAAGATGAAGTGCGCCAGGCCGGTTTGCAGCTCGGCTTGCCAAAAGAGATTGTTTACCGCCAACCGTTCCCGGGACCTGGTCTCGCCGTTCGTATCCTTGGTGAGGTTACCCCCGAGCGCCTATCGATCTTGCGCGAAGCGGACACAATCGTAGTGAGCGAGATGGAATCTTCCGATTGGTATTATCGCGTCTGGCAATCGTTCGCCGTCTTGTTGCCGGTCCGCTCGGTCGGCGTGATGGGCGATCAACGGACCTACGAAAACACGGTCGTCCTCCGCATCGTCGAAAGCCAGGATGGCATGACCGCAGATTGGGTGCGGTTGCCCTATGAATTGCTCGCCCGCATCTCGACTCGGGTCAGCAACGAAGTCAAAGGCGTCAACCGCGTCTGCTACGATATCTCGAGCAAACCACCGAGCACAATCGAGTGGGAATGAGCGAATTTTGATTTCGAAATGTTAATCGCTGATTCTGGAGTTGCGGATGCCAGTCGATCAAACTACGGTTTTACGAAGTTTTAATCGATCTATGACGCGAACTACTTTGTCCCCAAAATACCAGATTGTCATTCCAAAAGAGGTGCGCCAAGCGCTTAAGCTCAGGCCCGGAAGTATGTTCAATGTGATCCAGCACGACGGGCGCATCGAGCTGTTGCCAGTCCGCTCCGCAAAAGAAATGCGCGGGTTTTTGCGTGGCATCGACGTTACTGTCCCGCGTGACAAAGATCGGGTGTGAATCTGGTCGATTCCTCAGCGTGGCTTGAATATTTCGCCGACGGGCCGAACGCGTCATTTTTCGCGACGGCCATCGAGAAGAGCCGGGAGTTGATTGTGCCGACGATTGTTGTCCTTGAAGTTTACAAACGAGTTCTCCAGCAACGAAATGCACGTGCCGCGTTGGAAGCGGTCGCCGTACTTCGGCAAGGGCACATCATCGACCTAACGGCAACGCTAGCAATTGCCGCCGCATCCCTCAGTCATTCCGAAAAGTTGCCCATGGCCGACAGCATCATTCTCGCAACGGCGCGCTCAGAAAACGCAGTTATTTGGACGCAGGACGCCGATTTCGAGCGAATAACCGGAGTAAAGTTTCGCGCCAGATAATTAATCAATCTGGGCGACAGCGCTCATGAATTCGGCAAAGTCTTTGCCGTTGCGCGCAGCGTGATTCAGCGCGCTGAGCCTGGCGTCCGCGGCCGCTTCGGGCAAAACAATCCGACGTAATTGCGATTGATTTTCAAAGACAATCTCGTCCCACTGGATCGACGAGATCTCATTATTAAAACGCGCAACAGAACGGCCGCGAAAAAACGCGCGCGTGGTTTCGGGAGGATTAAAGATCGACGTCTTGATTTCGTCCTCTGGCACGACTCGGCGGACTGCGCCCTGTCGCACTAGCTCATAATACAAGCCGCGCTCAAAATCGAGACTGTGATATTCCAGATCGATTGATTGCAGCCACGGATCTCTCCAGGAAAGCTTTTCTTCTTCCTGCAATGCATTAAGTAGGAATTTCTTTGCCGCCCAATCGACACGGTCGCGCGTTAGCATCACGTCCCGTTCGAGATCGTTCAGAACATTTTCCCATTCGCCCAAGATCCATTGTCGATCTTCGTCCGTGCCATCATCGATCCCTGCCGCGGCTTTCAGATAAATCCGTTGCACATCAATCGCGGAAATCTTTCGGCCATCTTTTAGTTCGATGATCCAGTCATAAGTTTGGTCGCGGCTGATCGATTTGTTGGCATTGATCGGCTGGGCGATCTCGAGTTGCGGAGCTTTTCCGCGTTCGATCAGATCGAGAACAAGCGAGGTTGCACCGATTTTCATGGCCGTTGCCCATTGGCTCATGTTCGAGTCGCCGAGGATGACGTGAAACCGGCGATAGCGGCTTGCGTCGGCATGGGGCTCGTCGCGCGTATTGACCAGCGGGCGGCGATTCATCGTGTCAATACTCACCAGGACACTGAAAAAATCCGCGCGCTGCGAAATTTGAAAAACATCAGGCTCACCCGAAGCGCTTTCCGCTTCGACACCCATTTTTCCAGCGCCAGCGAAGATTTGGCGAGTGACGAGAAACGGCAGAACACCGGCGACGATGTGGTCCCATGCGATGTCGCGACGCATGAGGTAATTATCGTGGCAACCGTAACTGTGCCCGACAAAGTCGGTATTGTTTTTGTAAAGCCGAACTTCATAGTCGGCCGGCAACTTCTGATTTCGTCGGCGCGCGCATTCCGCGAGGATGCGTTCGCCGGCCTTATCCTGCGACACGATTTGCCGAAGCGTGGTGCATTCCGGAGTGGAATATTCCGGATGCGCGTGATCGTTGTAAAAACGGGCGCCGTTTGAAAGAACGAGGTCGCTTTTTATTTCCTCGAAGCTGAGCGGTCGGTTTTTGTCGATCTCGTAGTATGCGGATTCGTCGGTGTCCTGAAGTAATTCACGGGCGCGAAAGCCGCGCGCGTCAAGATGTGGATCTTCCAACTCATAGTCCCACTTCATCAGCGCGCCGTGGTCGGTATAACGGCGAACGAGTTCGATCGATTCGGCAACGACATCGATAGTCTCCGCGCCACTGAGAGTGATCCCGTACTCCGTCTCCAGTCCAAAAACCCTTTTCATCGCTCGCCAACCCTCATCATCGTTCCCCGATGCCTCTGAACTGTAGGGGAAGCTGTCAGCTTCCCCTGTTCATTGATCAAGTCCAAGCAGTACGGCCAATCGTCGGCTTTCTGGACTAAGCCGTGCCGAACTGGGTTGTCTTTCACGTAAATCCAATTGCTCCACAAATTTTCATCCGAGCGCAACAGGCGATCAAAGCAGCCCCGCTGCCATTGCCACGACTGGAGCCCGAGGCCATTCCGCAACACCCGTTTGAATCCATGTGAAAAATCACCTATCGACAGCTCGCGGTCATGAACAGGCGATACGATCCAGTGCGCGTGATCGGGCATAAGGACACCAGCCAACACATTCCATTTTTCCAATTGTGCGATCGTTGTTTTAATGGCGTCGAATACGTCAGGATTCGCCAGGACTCGGCGTCGATGTTGCACGCACGTGGTTACAAAATAGATAATCGATTTTTCCCACGGTAATAGGATCGCTGGCAATCGTAGCGGTTCAGCCATATACACGGGAAACTGTCAGCTTCCCCTACAGCCATTCGCATCGCGTCTGTAGCGATTGCGCGTTCATTAAATCACTCCCGATGCAGGCCGCGAGCGTGAATCGGAGATCGGCTTCACCGGCGAAATTTTGACGACGTTTTCCGGATCGTAATCGATCAGCTTCAGCCAATCTTCGGTGATGTCGGTTGTCGGGAAGATGTCGTTCTCGACGTACTCGGCATTGAAGGCCAGTTGCAAATCGGTTTCTCGAATCCCTTCCTCCTGTTGCGTGGCAATAGCGCGTTTAATGGCCATCGCTTTCGCGCGCTCGACAATCGAGGCAATGATCGCGCCACTGATAAGATCACTGCGGTACAGGGTCTCTTTACGTCCGCTGCGCAGGGTCACCTCCAGAAACTTGTTTTCATCACGGCGTGTAAATTGCCAGTCGACAAAGCGTTCGATCAAGCGCTCGATCGACGCGCCCATTCCATCGGCTTCCTTCGCAAGCACACCATCGTAGGGCAGGTCGTCAGTGAGATAGATCCGGTAAATCTCACGCGTGCCCTGCTTGTCCGGGCGATTGACTTTAATTTTTCGGTCGATCCGGCCCGGGCGCAAAATGGCGGGGTCGATCAGGTCGGCGCGATTGGATGCCAGGATAATTACCACGTCATTAAGCGAATCGATCCCATCCATTTCCGAGCAAAACATCGGGACAAGCGTGGAAAGAATATTGGAATGACGCGACGCCCGTCGCGTGCCGAGAATCGATTCAGCCTCGTCGATAAACAGGAATGGCATAAAACCCTCGCCGCGCTTCTCGCGAGCGGTGGCAAAAATTTCGCGTACCATTCGTTCCGATTCGCCCACCCACATGTTCAATATCTCCGGGCCTTTGACGTGCATGAAATATTCCTGCATTTCCACGCCCGTTTTTTCTCGAAGCTGCTTCGTTAAATTATAGGCGGTAGCTCTTCCAATGAGGGTCTTCCCACACCCAGGCGGACCATAGAGGAGGAAACCTTTCGGCGTCGCGTGCTGGAACTTTTTGAAGAGATCGGTGTGTAACAGCGGAAGCTCAATCGCATCTTTGATGGCTTGAAGCGCAGCCTCCTGGCCGCCGACTTTTTCCCACGGCAACTCCGGCACATCGTCGAGATAATGTTCGTGCGACTTCGTGCTCGAGAGCATTTCGAGCGCCATCCGGTAATTCGAATCGACCCGGACTTCGTCGCCTGATTTCAAGGTTGATTTCGCCAGATCAGCAGAGCGCTGCAAGACCATCGATTGGAGGCCATGCTCCGAGCCAACGCGCAATCGATCGTCGCCCAGGATTTCAGTGATTTTTGTCACCGGGCCAGCCGTTTCAAATCCGAGATCGCCAACGATGACGAATGCTTCGTTCACCAGGACGCGCGTCCCCTTTTTCAATTTCGCCAGCGAAATACGCGGGTCGACATTGCAAAAATAATCGGCGCCTCCCACCACGATGTGCGCCGTATCGTTCGAGGTGGGCTCAAGAAACGTGCCGATCCGGTTCGCGGGTGAAGTCACTTTCTTAACGACTTCCTCGAGCTTCTCGATCATCCGGCGCGCTTCGATCATTGTCTCCTCCTGATCGAAAATTTGCGGGCGCAACTCGAGCAGTTCGCGCCGAATCGGATCGCCCGGAGGCAGCGACGCGATCACCTGATCAAGTGAATCGAGAAGATTACCCGGAATCGAGTCTCCCTCCTCGCCCTGAAGTCCCTCGCTGCGCTCGTCGCTCATTTATGGTTTGGGTCAATCCGCCGAACCGAGTGCCAGTATAACTTCGTCACGCGCATTCCGCAATCTTCGACGCCGCGCGCATACAAAATGTTCAACCATCAAGTCGACATTGTGTCGCGGAAAAATGTGACGGTGTAATTTTTGAATTCAATGAGAGTCGAGTCCGCGCGCGCAGTGAGCTGGCTGCAACGTCACGTTGCTTGCGGCTGAGGATAGCCGCCGCTACTGTTTGCTCTTCGCGAGGAGCCTTAGCTCAATTGGTTAGAGCGCCGCCCTGTCACGGCGGAGGTTGCGGGTTCGAGCCCCGTAGGCTCCGCGGTGTCATCAGCCAATATCTCCCTGCGCCGGGGCGCTATTTCTTTTTCCACTGGGCGCCAGCGAGTAACGGCAATACGAACAAATTTGCCAGGATATCAATGATTAACCCGCCAAGCACAACGAGCCCGAAACGTTGCGTCGGCGGAAAATCCGACAACGCAAAAATGGCGAAGCCGGCGGCGAAAATGACGTCTGAATAGACAATGCCGCGCCATTGTTCTTCCCGTCCAGCCACCCATGCCGACCAGCCTTTCTTTCCGGCGCTTTGCGCGCGGCGCACGCCAAAGACAAGGTGAATCATCGAATCGATCGCGATCCCGATGCAGACATTCGTGGCCGGGGCCGAGATAACGTCCATCGGCACATGCAGCCAGCCGATGCCGCCAAGCATGCACAGCGGCACGAGCGTCAAGCTCGCGATCATCGCCAAAGCCCCGCGTACCGAACGGGCGACAATCCACGCGATCCCGATGAAGAAGAGATTCAGCCAGAAAAGGCCGGTCACCAGGCTCGAAGCGACCAGCTGCGCTAGCCGCCCTTGCAGATAGTAAATGCTGCCGACGAGGACAGTCTTGAATCCGTGTTTTCGGGCAATTGAACGCAGATCGTTGACAACATCGAGTCGATATTTATCGCGGCGGGCTTCGACCATTCGAAGGAGAAACACCGCCTGCGTGCGGTCCTCGTTGACAAAACTTTTCGCGACGCGCGCGTACTTGGGTTGCTCCATGATTTCCAGCATTTTCTTGTAACTCAGCAGAAACGAGAACGGCACACGATCGCCTTCAGCCAGGAGCGTCGGAAGCGAAATCACGGTGCCGACGTCCTTATAGTTTTCCAGGGCGCCCTGGAGCGTCCACATCTTCTGGTAAGCCTCGTCTGTGTCTAACCTGGTGCCGTTGGCTGCGGACACGACGAGGGTAAGCGGGTTCGCGCCACCGTGATTGTCCACATATTCCAGTCCGTCGCGCAGTTCCTGGCGCGGTTTGAAATAGTCGAGCAGGCTCGGATCGGTGTTTATTCGGGTCAGACCGAATCCCAAAACGACCCCGAGCAAAATCGTCGCGAGCGACGGCAGCACGAACCGGCGCGACCAAAATGCGTGGGGAGGTTCTTTCTCGATGAGTTTGGTCTTGTGCGGCACGGCCCATCCCAGAAACGGCGGATACATCACATATGCGCAAAGGAATGCCACGAGCGTCCCGAGCGTCCCGCCAAATCCCAATTCCCGGAGCGGTTTGGCTTGCACAATTAACAAACTGGCAAACCCCAGCGACGCGCAGACCAGCGACCAAAACGACGCGGGAAATGTCATGCGAACGGCGGCCGAAGCGAGATCCGGCGACTCCTTCCCCATGCGGCCGGCGAGCGTTTGCCAATTGAAGGTCATGTAGACCAAATGCGATAGCGCGATGATAAAGACGATCGTGCCAAGGTTGACCGTGAGGATACCGATCTTTTGGCCGAACAATGACTGGAAGAGCAAAGTCAACAAAACGGCCGCTGAGCAAGTGGCGAGCATTCCGAGAAATACTCGAACCGAACGGAACAAGGCTGCCATTGTCAGTCCAAATAAGACGAAAGCCGCGAGGCTGAAGTAGCGAAAATCGTGGGCTAGGCTGCGCCGGATCATCTCGACCACGTAGGGCGGGCCGGCGATATGAATTCGAAAATCCCTCTTATCGAGCTCGTGCATGATTCCTTCGATCCGCTTGATGAGCTTCTCAGTCTCTTTGCCTTCGACGAAAACAATTACATTGCTCGACTTACGGTCCCTCGCGATCAGAAGGCGGCTCCAAAACGGACTCTTGAGCGCGTCCTCAAAACTCTTCGGTCCGGCGGTCAAACTCTTGACGGCGCTCACCGCGTCGACGTTCTGGAGCTGTTGTGTTAGTTTTTGAATTTGGCCCAGGTATCGCGCTGAAGATATGTTCCGGGACGAGACCGCGAGGATGATCTCCGGCTGAGACGGGAAATGCTGCTCGATTTTTTTCGACTGTCGGACCCCGGGATCGGTCGTTGAGAAGAAAAAATTCTCATCCACCACCGGCTTCAGATCCACTAAGGTCGCCACGAGCGCGAACAAGACGCCGGTCAGCGCCAGCATACACCAGTGCGCGCCTGGCAAAACGAGCTTCTTAAGCATGGATCAATACATTGTCCGGTTTGGCGCTGCTGGCTAGGAAGACTGCGAGATAGGAACCAGAACGCGCCGCAAATTGTTTGCGGAAAGGCACGTCCAATCTCGTCGAGACGCACGTTTAGAATGTTAATGAGAAGCGGCGCTGCAATTTGGAGCGGGCAGCATGCGGTCG
>QHOW01000293.1:0-349 GCA_003219435.1 Verrucomicrobiota bacterium
AATCGCGGATATCGCTTTTGGCGGCAAGGGCGTGGCGCGTGAAAACGGCAAGGCGGTATTCGTTCCTTACACGATCGAAGGCGAGACCGTTTCGGTCGAAATCGTGCGCGAGAAAAAGCAATTCGCGGAAGCGGAACTTGTCGATGTTAAAGAAAGTTCGCCGCATCGCGTTACTCCGGAGTGCCCATACTTTGGCCGCTGTGGCGGCTGTGCGTATCAACACATCGACTACGAGCATCAACTTGCGATCAAATGGCGCCAGGTCCGCGACGTTCTGCAACGCATTGGCAAACTCAAGGATATTCCGATGCGACCAATCATCCCGTCTCCCAAACAATATGGGTATCGC
>QHOW01000293.1:358-2341 GCA_003219435.1 Verrucomicrobiota bacterium
AGGATGGCGTGATCGGTTTTTTCCGGCGCGACTCGCATCGTTTGATCGACATCGAGCGTTGCCCAATTTCGCGCGACGAGGTCAATCGCGCATTAGCGGAATTGCGGGCCCAACCTCAAGTGCGCGATGGACATTACACACTGCGCGTGTCATCGCGCCCGCGAGTTTTTTCACAAACGAACGATGCAGTGGCAAATGCGTTGCGCGATTTGGTCGACAATCTGGTCGGGCCTGATCAGGAACTCCTGATCGATGCCTATTGCGGTGCCGGCTTTTTTGCCAAAGCGTTACTTGATAAATTCGAGCGCGTAATCGGGATTGACTGGGATCGATTTGCGATTGAGGCTGCCAGGCAGAACGCGACAGCAAAGGAGAGTTATATTGCCGGAGATGTCGATCTTGCGTTCGGGCAATTGAGGTCAATAGCTCCCGGGTTCCGAAGCGAAGAGACGACTTTGCTTGTCGATCCACCGGCAACCGGACTGAGCGCAGCGATGCGAAAGGCAATTGTGGATCTTGCGCCGGCCACACTGATTTACGTTTCGTGCAATCCCGCGACATTGGCGCGGGACTTGAAAGAAATGCAGGGAAAATTCACGATCAATTCGGTGACGCCGCTCGACATGTTTCCGCAGACTGCGGAGATCGAAGTGGCGGTGCAGCTTCACGCGTAGACGAGTAGATCGATTTCTTCCGGCAGTGAGTTCGATACTTCGCGAATGACGTTGCCGCGAAGCAGATTGAGCAGTGCGTTGCGTTTTGGTGCGCCGAGGATGAGCCGCGATGCGCCGAGCGTCGCGGCAACATCGACAATTGTTTCGGCCGCCGATGGACTGACAGCGTAACAGAACAACGGCGGTTGATCGGCCGCTTTTTGTTTCGCTTCGGCAAAGATTGTGCTCGCTTCGGGGTCTTCCTGCCATTTGCGTTTAACGTCCTGCTCGGTCATGAAGGGTTGTTCCCGCACGAAGAGCAAATAAAGCCGAGACTTTGTGTTGCCCGCTTCACGCAGCGCGAAATCAAGCGTGCGGCCTGTCCCGCGGATCGCGCATAAGATCGATTCCGCACCCACCGGCGCGGGCAGTGCGGCGACAGAAGCGGTCCTCGCAAGATCGACAACCACCTTTTCTGGCGCGATTGCAGGCCTCTCCTTTTTCATCCGGCGTTCCTGGACGAGCCCGCGCAGAATCAGGCCAACGGCGAGAATCGTGACTGCAAAATAGCGCGCATTCGGTTTGTCGATGAGCAACGACATTTCGATCGCCGCCATGACGATGAACGTCGCGAACATGAGAGTCCGCTCCCAAGATTTGATAGTCAACTTCCGGTCGGTCGAGGTCGCGCCAAGATTCGTAGCGATCGCGCCGACGACGCCCACCGCGTAGAGGTCAGCAAGGCCGGCCATGTCTTTTACAAGAACCACAAGCAACATCGGCACAAGCGTGGCGAGCAACATGCCCGCGCTCGGCACGCCCCATTTGTTAAGACGCTGGAAAATCTTCGGCAACTCCTGGTCGCGCGCCATGAGGAATTGGATCATGATTAGA
This sequence comes from Verrucomicrobiota bacterium, assembly GCA_003219435.1. Taxonomy (GTDB): domain Bacteria; phylum Verrucomicrobiota; class Verrucomicrobiia; order Chthoniobacterales; family UBA10450; genus Udaeobacter. The sequence goes on from QHOW01000293.1 coordinate 1,906, forward strand.
TCGACAATCGCCGTGTTCGTCGCCGAGAGCAGAAGCAGGGCGAATACGATGCTGACAATGATGCCGAAAGCATGTCCGAGCGCGGGCCCAAGCGCGCCGCCGACGAAGGTTTCTCCCATGTAACGCAGCATGTAATCGCGCACACCTTGCGCGCCGGGCGCGTTGACGTCGCCGTTAACGGTTTGCAGTCCGCCGAGCGCGTGCATGGCGAGACCGAGCAGCGCGGTGAAGAGACAGACTTCGATCATCACCCACAGAATGGCGGGAGTGGAAGTCTTGCGCACAGATGGTTGCGCATCAGTGCTGCCCGGATCGAGCTTCATCACGCCAGTTGCATTCGCGATCGCTTCCACCCCGGACAGCGCGAGCACGATTCCGACAAAGCCCGCCCAATTTTGCCAGAAGCCGCCGTGCAACGGTTGTAAACGACCAATCG
>QHOW01000006.1 GCA_003219435.1 Verrucomicrobiota bacterium
CGTTTCCATAAACATAATTCTCGATGTCGCGCGCTAGTTGGCTGTAGTTCCCGTGCGCCGGATCGCCGTCTGGTGTGGACATCCGGTTATCGGTTAGACCACCGATGGGTAGTTTGATGTTCTGATTGGGAAACGCTGCCGCTGCCGCGTCAATGATCTCTTTGCCGACCCGCAACATCTTCGCTTCCGTCCACCCAGCATCCAGCCATTGCTGGACTTGATCTACGGTCTGGCTATCACAAAGGGTTGGCGGCGGTTGCGGGCAGCTGGGGCAACGGACGGTGCCAACGAAGTCCTGAATGTTCCAATCGTTCGAGTTGTGGTTGGCGAAGGCGGCTGCATTGGTAGCGACAATGGCCGGATCATTCGTGTAATGCGCTCCGAAGGCTGCGATTAAGTCGAGGCGCGCTTGATGAAAAACCGGGTTCCAATAAAGGGCGCTATTGATGTTCTGGCAAAAAGTTTTATGCTGCGATGCATTGTCGATGAGCGCGATTTTTTGATCCGGTGCAAGCAAATCCAGTAGCCACGCGGGAGTCTTGCTTGAACTATCGGTGACGGCTATCGATATTTTTCGGAACCCCGCTGCCTTGGCCCCGGCGACCCTGGAATCGAGTTGGCTCCAGTCATACACGCCGGGAGCCGGATTGACCACGCTCCAGTCCTCGTTTACACCTACCCCGACGATACCGAGGTTATTAGCCAACTCAGGGGGGATGTCGTCATCAACTCCGGCCGCTGCCCATACTCCCTTTGGATAAGCGGGTACAGATTGCGCCTGAGCCATGTTGGTTCCGGACGCAATGGCGTACCAAGACATTAACACCGCGGCGAGAATCAACGCCCTTTGACCAGATAGTGCCGAATCGCCGGGGATCATCAGATCTCTATTTTTGCGCGGCTTCACTTTCGGTTTCTTGACTAGGTTTTTCATTGGTTGGTTTTTGGTTTGGTTGAGGCTGGAATGTGTTTCAGGTTCCAAGCGAAAAATGGCGAACTACTTATTCAATAAAATTCCTGATAAAATTTATGAAGGTTGTGCCAGTCATTCAGAACAATGCAAGAACTTTTTTCCAAATTTTTCCCGCAAGTGATTGAAATCTCAATCACTAAAATTAACGTTAATATCAGATTTGATTGAGAAGTCAATCATTTTTTCGCGTTCATCCTCAGTGCGCCGGGATCTGACCCGAGGTTGTAGCTCGCGGCTCATTCTTTTGTGTCTACGGCGAAAGCGAAAGTCTTTGGGCCCGCATTTTTCCCCCGCAGGAGTTTTGGTTTTTTTCCCGTTGCGAGTCGATTGCAAGTCGAACTGACGATAGTCGTGAAATTCGGCGACTTGCTTTTTATGCCGCCGCGTTTTAACGCTGCCGCAATACCGGATACGTGCATGAACTCGCCGGGCGTACGAGATAAAAAATCGACAATCGCGTTCGCGACGCTCATCTTCGTGTATCTTCCGGTCCTCGCAGCTGTCGGCTCGTTCTCCGCGAGGAGTTCCAGCACTCGGTCGATTGCCTCTACCTTTTGTTTGAGGGCTCCGATCTGCCGTTGCAATTCGGACTGCTTAAAAATTAATTCTTCTCTTGTCATTGCCTGGGGGAGTTTGAAGCGTCAATCACTAAATTGGCCTATGTTTTCAAATTGGTATCAGTCTGCCTTGACATGTCAATCATTTTTGTGAGTTTCCCCGAATCCAGCGGGATTTATGCCGGCGCCGACAAGCGGGCTCGTTTCTTTCTCTCTCGCCCTGCGTCCGCTGGTCTTGTTTAAGCAGAGGAGTTTTATCCCGTTGGGACTCGGTCGCGATGCGCGCGGAATAAATCGCTCGCACATTCGGTGATGACTTGGAGCTTGGGCCACGGACGGCAACGGTCTGCCCGTTTTACCGCAGCAGCTTAGCGTGCCCAGCCAATCCGACGGGCTTGCGGCTGCTACGGCAGCGAGCGTGAGCGCGCTCGCAGCTCAGGCCGAATGCGTACAAAATCTGACTTGTCCGTTCCCGAGCGAAGGAAGAGCAATGACGATGACGCCCATCGTCACTTGGCGCGCAGTCGTTGCGCGGCGCACGCTCTGCGTCGCCGCGAAAAGCAACTTTAGATTAAAGAGAATCCAGAAAATCGATTATCTGGGCTTTCTGGAAGTCACCCAGGGCGTTGAACGCGTCCCTCGCGGCCGCGCCTTGCACATCATGCCGCTGAATGGCGTCGTCTGTCGTAGATGATAGACCGTCATGCATCAGCCGGTTGCGCGTCCGAAGTCCCCAAAGTGGCGCGGTACGAATTTGGGTTGCTGTCGATGCGAATTCGGGGGTAGGCTCAATCGGTATGCCGTCACCGGTACCGATATCGTGCAACAAGAAATCGCTGTAGGGATGGAGCGTTCTGTTGCCCAGAGCGGCCGGAACGGTGAACGCGCCGCCATTGATGGGCGTACCCGCGGCCGCCGTGACAATGGTAGAAACGTGACAAACCGCGCAGCCTATGTTGTTAAACTTGTGTTCACCGAAGAACACATCAGGCGTGATCGGTCCACGCGCCGGCGCCTTTGTCGATCGCATAAAGTTGACGAATGCCTGAACATCTGTGCCATCGTTTTCAGGTTCTGGCAGCGGGTCATAGATAGTGCCAAATCCGACGAACTCGCCTTGCGACGTATCTTCATCAGGAAAGAGAGGACTGGTGATGCCCATTTCGTTGAGATACGCATCACTCGCAAACGATAACAGACTGCGGTGCTGGCATTTCCATCCAAACCGGCCAATGCCGGCGGTGCCATCGCCTTCAAGGACAGCAACCTCGGGAGCCGTGCCCTGTTGATCGGGCGGCTGTGCGTCTCGAATGGCCGTGATCGTGCTGTCTGAGATGCACTCTACATAACCGTCACCCAGAGTGTTCGTTGATATGCGGAAAGTTCTGGTGGCGTCCTCGGGAAGGACATGTTCCACGATGTCGGGGAACGTAGCACGCGATTGGATGAGCGAACCGCCCGGCGATTCAAAGAACACGCCATTGAAGCTATGCCCGGTCCGGTGCTCGGCTACCTGGCTCGCGGCCCCCGTGACAATGTTCTGGTGACATGCGGCGCAGCTCTGAGTGTTATAAGTAGGCCCAAGACCGTCCTCTGCGGTTTCCTTTTCTTCAAAAATGAACCGGCCATCGTTGTAAGAGCGAAGTGGATCCACATTGTCCTCAGTGATCGTATCAAAATCCGGCCCCTGCTCGAAGTAGCCGTTGGTTAGGCTATCGAAACCGGTTTCCGCTTCGCGTGGGCGAACGGATGGGCTATTGACCGGACCTTTACCGCCTGGCATGGAGAAAAATTGGGCCGGGCCTTCGGCCGCAGCTCTCCCGCGAGGAATGAATCTGTTCTCAGGGGTTTTTTTCGTGGGGGCCTGCCCCTCCAGCGACGTAATCAAAACTGCTGCCGTAGCGACAATCGCTAACCCTATTGGGAGGATTGCTGTAGATTTCATTTCATGGGATTGCTGTAGAGTTCATGGTACCGGCGAAAGTACGGAAGTTGTCGAGGAAACTGTAAAGTTACCGTTCCCATCACCCAACTGCACAGTAACCGTTCCATCAGTCCTGTCAGAATTGGCCAAGTCCAGATGGCCATCGTGGTTAACATCGACGGCAATCACGGTGTGAGGTTCCTGTCCAACAGTCAAAACTGGTCCAGTTGACAAGTGGCCATGACCGTCACCGAAGAAAAGTAAAATCGACGTGCTATGTCCGGTCCCACCTCCGCCGGTCTTAGGGGATGCCACGTCCAGGTTTCCGTCCTCATCGAAATCCCCAAGGGCGATGTCGCCTTTTAAGTTCCCCGTGCCCAACTGGATGTCCTGCGTTAGAGCAAAGACTCCCCTGCCGTTGCCCAGGTAAGTGGTAACGAAGTTGCCGGCGCTTCCCGCCCCGCTTGGGAGCGCTCCCGCCACGACGACGTCCGGGATACCGTCGTTGTTCAGGTCGCCAATCTTAACGCTAGCTGGAAGATCATCGACTGAGAACGTGCTAAGCGTGAATCCTCCTGCCCCATCGCCTAGCATCACAGTGGCCACGCAGGCCCCTGCAACCCGTGTTATACCGCCCACTACCATGTCCAGATTTCCATCACCATTCAGATCGGCCGCATCCATGCCGTAAGGTTGTAGCACGTCTTCTATTTCGATGTCAGGACCAGGGAAGTTCCCCCTCCCATCGCCAAAATAAAGTACTATTTTACTGTCATCGGGAGCGTTCACCGCGATATCAAGCAGGCCGTCGTTATTGAAGTCTCGTAAAAGCATACGGACCGGCTCGCCATCGCCGTCAATTTCGGTTGGCGGGGCAGCCACATGGAATGAACCTAAACCATCGCCCAGGAGAACAGTTTCGTCGTAACCCCAGTTGGCGCAATTCACCAAATCTAGATGTCCACCCCTATTTACGTCGCCCGCCTGAAGCCCCTTTGTGAGCGTATCAACCGGAAAATGTCCCGCCAAAGTGAACCCGCCAAGGCCGTCTCCGAGCAAGATGGCCACTACCTCAAATCCGGTGCAGTTGACTACCAAATCCATGATGCCGTCCTGGTTGAAATCGCCGGCCACGAGTAACTCGGGCGCGATGATGCTGCCAGTTCGATGGTTAGCCAACGCCGATGGCAGAAACCCGGCGGAAAGGATTAAGCAAGCTAAGGCTGAGAATTGTATTTATATTTTTTTCATAATTTTTTATCCACTTTTACTGAATTAATGAACCTCGATTTTACCAATCTGGAGATGCGTCTCAACATCTCCATTTACAATTATATCTTCGTCGTCAAAAGGAACCCCGATCACCGTCTCGGGAGTCCCGTCGCCATTGAAATCTGCTGTCGTTACGGCGTAACCAAAACCGGCGTACGCCTTAGGCTCTTCGCTGGTTACCGTGCTGAAGAGTGTTCCGTTGCTACCGCTAAAAATCAATACTTCTCCCGCGTTCCGCAGCCCATTCACAGTCGCATCAGGGGCGCCAACCAGAATATCCGGCCGCCCATCGCCAGTGACATCCGGGGTTAGCGCTACCGAAGTGCCAAATTTGGCGAATCCCTGCCTGGGACCGCGCAACCGGAATAGCAGACTTCCATCCGAGCCTTTGAAAACGTAGGCCGCTCCTTGAAGATTCTTCTGGTTCGGGGCACCGATCACGAAGTCGGGAGTACCATCGGCATCAAGATCCTGACCTCCTGCGACAGCCGCACCAAAAGAAGGCAACCTATCCGCGCCACGGCTCCCAGGGCTCCTTATTGTGAAGATAACCGCGCCAGTCGCGCCGTTAAAGACGTAGGCCTTACTTGCACCCGGCGCACCGATGAGAACGTCGTTCACCCCATCGTGATTCACATCACCGGCGTTAGCCACAGCTGACCCGAACCGGCCACTTAGGTCTTGGGTAGGCGGATCTAATTCTCGGATCATGGTGCCATTCGCACCACTGAAGATGTAAACAGCTCCGACATCAGGCAAATCGTCGGATGCGTTTTTCTTAGGAACTCCGACGGCCATATCTGGGATTCCGTCACCGTTAACATCTCCCAGACCGGCGACAGCATAACCGAATCTGTTTCCCTCCTCTTCATTAGGATCGAGAAGAGTAAAGAGAATACTGTGATCCGCGCCGCTGAAGACGAAACACTCGCCGGCGTTTATGTGGTCAGCGTCGAAGTTGGAATGGTGGGGAACCCCAACAAGGACGTCCGGGACACCGTCATGATTAATATCTCCCAGAGCAGCTACGGAGAACCCGAAGAAACCACCAAACTTGGGGAAATCCAGCGGCTGTTGAAAAAACGGATCGTTGAGTTCAGATATCTCCCCAAGAGTTGCGCCGTTGATGAGGAAAGCTCTTCCCACATCCTGCGGCGGACCAAACCCATTGTTGCCACTAAACTCTGAATCGTGGAAGGGCCCTCCGACTACCAGATCCGGAACCCCGTCACCATTAATGTCACCAACGACCGCGAGGCTTTGCCCAAACCGCGTGGTGCTATCTTCCGGTTGCGGATCGATCAATGTTGACGCCCGAGCCGCGGTGACTAAGAGCGCTGAAAACATCAGCGCCAGGATCACGAGTGGCGCGTCGGCGTGTGGTATGATTCTACACTGCGAGGATTTCTTTTTTCCAGTTTGAGTTTGTAAGCTCATAAGTTTCTCCCGAATTTGGTTTGGTTTGTTGTTTGGATGCGGTTCTTTGCGGCTTTGAAAGGTGTGACCGGGCGCGGGCTGCAATGGTTACAAAATTTTTTTGCTGCGTTGTAGCGATGCTCGCCGTAGCGAGCACCGAACCCATTGGTGCTTGGCAAGCACCTCTACATAATGCCCGTCAGTTGGACGAGGTTCCCAGTTTGATACCCACATTGAGCGAACCGCAAATTATCTCTAGCAGTAACCGTAATGCAAGAAAAAATTCAAGTTTTTTTACGGGGTAGTGTTGATCAACTCGCGAACGCTTTCGGAGTCAATTGTCAGTTTAGCTGAAAGCGGCGTAATCGGATGTCGGCCAGCTTGGCTAACTCGGCCCGCCAGGCTGCCAGCACGGGCGAAACACGGCAGGAAGCTGCCCGCCGGCCGAGTCAGGCTCGCCACGGCAAGTCCGTCCTGTGGCGGACTGGCAGCCTGACATCCGATTCTCCAGCGCTCTCAACTGACAATCAAAAACACTACCTTTCTACGGCGGTGCCAGCTGACTGGGGATAGAGGGCGACTCCGGGTGTGGCGGCGGGCGACATATTTTCGACCGTGATGCCCTGAGCGGCGAGAAAGGTCGCCTACCCGGAAACAATCGAGCACTTCCGTCTGCGGCGGCGGTGCTGGTCGATGAAGTTTGCCGCGCCCGCGATGCCGCCGTGGGGCAGCGTTTGGTTTTGCGCCCTGCCGATACTGAGCGCGAGGGTCTTTCTTGGGGGTAGTGCAGTCGCTTCCTGTGCGCGGCAGGAGAACGGGGTCGTATTTGTCGGTTTTCGGGGCGCAAAAATTTCTGAAAAAAAGTCTTGCATATTTGTAAATAATTGAGAATCTCCTCGACTTTATTAATGATTATAAATATCGATTAATAACTTTCTCGAATTCCCCCCCACCCCAGAACAAAAAACCAGAAAACCCCCCAATGAAAAACACAGTCAAGAAACCAAACGTGCAGCCGCCCAAAAATACATATCGGATGATCCCGGAGCATTCGGCACTATCTGGTCAAAGGGCATTGATTCTCGCCGCGGTGTTAGTGTCTTGGTGGGCGATTGCGCCCGGAATCAACGTGGCTTACGCACAGTCTGTACCGGCCTATCCAAAGGGAGTATGGGCAGCGGGCGGAGTTGATGACAATCTTCCCCCCGAGTTGGCTAATAACCTGGGTATCGTCGGGGTAGGCATAAGCGAGGACTGGAACGTGGTTAATCCAGCTCCCGGCGTGTATGACTGGACCCAACTCGATTCGAGGATCGCCGGGGCCAAGGCAGCGGGGTTCCAATACATATCGATAGCCGTCACCGATAGTTCAAGCAAGACTCCCCAGTGGCTATTGGATTTGCTTCCACCGGATCAAAAAATCGCGCTGCTCGACGTTACTGCGGAGCATCACACTTTTTGCCAGAACATCAATACCGCCCTTTATTGGAACCCGGTTTTTCATCAGGCGCGCCTCGACTTAATCGCAGCCTTCGGAGCGCATTACACGAATGATCCGGCCATTGTCGCTGCCAATGCAGCCGCCTTCGCCAACCACAACTCGAACGATTGGAACATTCAGGACTTCGTTGGCACCATCGATTGCCCCAGCTGCCCGCAACCGCCGCCAACGCTATGTGGTGGCCAGACCGTAGATCAAGTCCAGCAATGGCTCGATGCCGGGTGGACGGAGCAACTGATGCTCCAGGTTGGCAAAGACACGTGCGATGCGGCGGCGGCAGCGTTTCCCAATCAGAACATTAAACTACCCATCGGTGGTCTAACCGATAATCGCATGTCCACACCAGACGGCGATCCGGCGCACGGGAACTATAGCCAACTAGCGCGCGACATCGAGAATTATGTTTATGGAAACGCCAATCTGGGGATACCGCCTCAGCCTTACGCCAACAGGTTTTACATGCAGCGCAACACTCTGACCGCCACTTGGAAGGAAGGCCCTTATTACGACACTTACACGCCGCCGTTCACCGCCGAGGGTTATATCAGATACATGATTCGCAACCACGCCAAGCCAGTCGAGGTAGGTGGGCTCACTCCTGGACAGGCGGGGTTGCAGATGGTCGACGCTGCGAACGAGTGTCCGACAAATTGCCGGATAGCCGGCGGCACGGGCGATCCTTGCGCGCCACTTGACGATCGGATATGCGTCTTGGGAGCTGCGCTCGGCATAGCCACGACCTACAATACCGATTTCGTGGAGATTTTCGCGCAAGATGGGCAGGTCACGGACTTTTACGATATCATCCTAGCAACGACGATCGCCATGGGTGGAACGCCACGACTACCTCCAACCCCAACCCCGACTCCAACACCAACACCAACCCCCACACCGACTCCGACTCCACTGCCTGCGCCCACTGCCACTGCTGCCACAGACGTGACCCTCGGCAGCTTTACCACCAACTGGACTGCCGTGAGCGGGGCAACCAGTTACCAACTGGACGTCTCCACCGACCCCAACTTTTCGAATTACATCGGCGGATACCGGAAACGCGATGTAGGCAACGTGACAAGCTGGAGCGTTACCGGACTAGCTGCACACAAGACCTATTATTACCGTGTGCGTGCTTTAAACGGCTCCACGATGAGCGGCAACTCCAACGTCATTACAGTGACCACCGGGGGGTGACACTCGAAGCCATCATAACTACCGAGAACGATGATTTGCGCAGCCGAGTTGGAGAAACGCCACTGACAAGTTCGGAGAAAATTTGACCCAACACATGC
>QHOW01000297.1 GCA_003219435.1 Verrucomicrobiota bacterium
CAGACATCTGATCCGCCGAGGGCGGATTCGCCGTGTCCGCCAGCGGACGGACCGGCCGTGGCAAGGCGAACCTCCGACTTCTGATTTCCGGCCTTCTCATCAGGAAAAGGTTTCGGAGCCAAGCTCTCGATTTCCCTTTAGCGTTTAGCCTTTTCGACGACGTTCTCGCAGCATGGGCATAAAAGAAGTCATCGAGATGATCAACCGTATGGAGGCCGCCGGTGTGATTGAGCGTTACGCGATTGGCGGCGCAGTGGGAGCAACGTTCTATCTAGAGCCGGTGGCCACGCTCGACGTTGATATTTTCGTCGAATTTCACACCGAGCCTGATTCACAGATGCTTAGCCCGGAGCCCATTTTCAGATATTTGCGTGATTGTGGTTGCGCGATGGAAGGGGAACACGTTGTCATTGCTGGCTGGCCGGTCCAGTTCCTTCCGGCGGGCAGCGCTCTTGTGCAGGAAGCGTTGACGAAGGCTGTCGAAAAAGATGTGGAAGGAACGCCTGCTCGCGTCTTTACCGCAGAGCACGTCGCCGCCATCGCGCTCGAAACAGGCCGGGCAAAAGATAAAGCGCGCGTGCTTCAATTCATCGAGGCTGATGCGATCGATCTGCAACGGCTGCAAGAAATCCTCACGCGTCATGGTTTGGCTGGCGCTTGGAAGCAGTTCGAGCGACAATTCCTAAAGTAAAGATGAAGCTCGATCTTACCCCTATTCTTGAGAGTAAACGCGCCTTTCGGAGACGCGCCGCGGCGCGGCCGATCGCCGAGAAGCTGCGAATGCTCGATGCGCTGCGCGAGCGGACCCTGGCTATCCGCCGTGCGTCCAATTCCGGTCCTGCAAAGAAACCGGTTGTTCGAGAAACGAGGCCTGATCTTCGGGCAACTGATCACTGAATTGGCTGACGGCAGACCTCTGATCACCGATCATTGATCACCGTGCTGACCACGTCTGCGCTCCCTGGCACGCCAGAGCTTCGGCGAAGGCGGCTGACCTTCGACCTCCGACTTCCGATCTCTGACCTCTTGCACCCAATCACCGATCCGGTCGCCGCGACGACACGGATTCGCCGTGGCGAATCACCAGTCACTTATCACTATTTCCCAGCGTCTTTAGTGCTTTCCGCCTGGCATCCATAAGCGCGCTGAAATTCGAAGCGATTAAAAAGGAAAAATCAAAAACAGAGGCGACGTGGTCGCCACTATAATTGAAGGGAAAATTATGGACTTATCGATCGAAACGAAAGTCGCTATCGCGGTGGCGATGGGCTTCATCGTGGTGATCGCGGGCGCTATCGCTCAGGGGTAGCGAAGATGGAGCCGCTTACTTTTTTTCAAACCAGCTTCTCGTTCTGACAAATTGAAAGAAGTGGGCGCGACCGGGATACATTTTGCTTTGGCTTCTGGGATTCCGATTCCGATTCTGCTCATTATTTTCCTGCTGCGGGGCTGCACATAATTTCCGAGGCTGGCAAAGAGCGCGGTGGTTCACGAACGGCGGGTTCGATCTTTGGCATCTTTTTCTCAGCTTCCAGTTTCAGTTCCGTCTCGCTTCTCACTAGTCGAACCTGGCTATGGTTACAGATGGTACCGGGTCGGCGGACTCGACTATTTGCTGCGTCGAACTGACATCGATGAGAGTGATACCGACACAGATTGAAAAGCCGCCGAAGCATTTGTGCGCCCCGGCGGCTTCGATTCCCCATCGCCGATCGCCAATCGGCAATCTCAAATCCCTTATCCCATCCCGAGGGAATCGAGCGTCGGCTGATCGATCGCCGCCGTCGTGGTGAGTCCCTGATCGGCTTGATAGGCGGTGAGCGCCTCCCGGGTCAACGGCCCGAGCAATCCATCCACCTCGCCCCTGTAGTAGCCCATCTCTTGCAGCACGGCCTGCACGTCCGCGATCACGCGGTCCGGCGGCTCAGCGCGTTGACCCACATAGATCGGTCCATCATAGGCATAATATTCTGATGACGGATTGTAACCCCATGCCGGAAACCAGTAGCCGTTGTTAAAGAAGTAGTAACCGCCACCGATCAGCTCCACGCGGCTGTAATGCGATCGATACCAGCCCTCGTCGTGACGTTCCGGATGATACGAGCGGAATACTTCGTATTGCTGACCCTGCCACTGATCGCTTCCTTGAATCCGATAATTCTGGTTGAACGTGACCGCCGGTACCTTGTCCGGTTTTGGCTGCGCGCGGAAATTAGCGTGCTGCGTTTTGATTTGCTGCACCTGCTGCGGGCCGGCCACATTAGCCTGCGCATTTTGCTGGCCGGCCGCCGCACCTGTTGGAGCTGCGCTTGCCGCCGCTGCCGGAGTAGCAGATGTCTTCGCAGCACGTCCCTTCATCCCTTTCCTCCCCTGCTCAGCCTGCTGCTTGGCGCCAGGCGTCGCACTGCTGGCTGCTTGACCGGTAACATCCGTTCCCGTCTGGGCCGCGGTCTCAGATTTCGCCCGACCCTTCCGACCTTTCGCTGCACCGGGCTCATTCGTCGTTCCGCCGACGGGTTGACCGGAAACGCCCGTTTCCGTTGTTCCCGGGGCATTCGCAGATTTCGGCGTCGCCTCGCCCTTTTGCCCCTTTGGCAATGCCCGCTCGTTCCTCGCTCCGTGCTGCTTCGCGACCGTGCCCTCAGGCTTCGCCGCATTCGCCCCGGGCTGTGCTTCGGCCGCGTGCGTTTTTTGCGCGGCCGGCTTCTTCTTTGTTGGTGTCGATTGCTGGTCTGGCGGTTGCGCCATCGTGGCGCCAGCCAGTGCCAGCGAACAGCCTATTAGTAAACTGGTAAACTTTTTCATAATAATAATGTTTAGTCGTTGAATGTGCGCGATCTATTCAGGCCCTTCCCTGTAATCTCCCCTCAGCCGCGTGAGGCAAACGCCTTTACGCGCCACCGATCGCCCAACAACACTTCGTGCAATCGCTGGCATGTGGACGCCTCCGCCTTCCCATTCCGCAATCCGCATCCCGCCTGCCTTCCTTGCCTTCACGTCAAACACCAAACATCTGAAATCAAACATCGCCGCGCTCGCCCTTCTTGCTCCCCTTCCCGCGCTCTGCTCAAGACGGATTCAACAAGGAGGATCTTACCGAAATCATTCTTCCATTTGCTCCGCTGAACGAGCAGCGGCGGATTGTGG
>QHOW01000295.1 GCA_003219435.1 Verrucomicrobiota bacterium
GAACGGGGCGAAAGTGGAAGACGACTTGGAGAAATACGAACACTTGGAGCAGCTGGCGGAGCTATTTTTCGCCGCGAAACGGCATCATTCAAATGCACCCGCCCCGACACATGGCTAGCTCGGACAGCCGGATTCGCCGTCGCCAATTTTGTCAGCGCCTGGCTGTGTCCGCCTGTTGTCAATCGGCCAAATCCTGAGCAGGCCACGAGTTGAAATTTTTCGTCGTGCTCGCCTTTTAGTGCTTGATAAAATCACAGTTAGATCCAATCCTTCCGCTTTTTCGCCATGAAAATGATATTGGGGATCGCCGCTGCCTTGATCGTTGGTTACCTGGCGTGGCGTTGGTTTGCGCCTGCTCCATCGCAGCCGGCCGTCGCGCGTGCCCCCACGCAACGCGCTTCCCCGAGCAGCGTGCTGCCAGACCGACGCCTGCTCGTTCCATCTTGGCCAAACAACCACGGCTGGCACCTGAAGGAACCTGGTTTCTACTCCAGCGTGTCTCTCTTAAGACCGATTCAGGGATCATTGGTTTTGCGCCGGGAACAAAAGTTACATTGGTCGATCAAGGCGATTCGCTGAGCACGGTTTCAGACGGAGAGTACCAATTCACGGTCGCCTCGTCTCAACTGACCAATGACCTGGATATGGCAGAAAACGTTGCCAAATCGGATTACACTGCACAAGCGCAGATTGCAGAATCAATAGGCCGGTCGGTTCGACAATACGAGCAGCAGCAACTGGACGCGATCGCCGCTGCCGAAAAGGAAAAAGGCCAAAAGAAAACAGGCCAGAAGGCCCCGCGACGGACGCCTTCACCCAAACCGAAACGGTAGGCGAGAGCGCAGAGTTCCCCAACGTTGCGGCACGTCAGGACGCAAGAGTGCATGAACGGGCTGGGAATAGAACGCCCCACCGGCGGCTTTGGTTTCGGAATCGATCCGACTGACCATGCTTCTACCGGCGCGGAATCCATCCGCAAGGTCGAGCATCATTCGCGTCGGATGGCGGTCTCAAGGTCCGCTCAACCTTTATCCAGTAGACGAGAATTACAACAGCCGACAATAACAACGGAACAAATCAGAGACGCATGCCCCTTGCGCTAAACAGATGATACGCTAGCAAGCTTCATGAAAATATCACCCTTCTTCGCTCTTTTTGCCTTCCTGCCGATTGCCCGCGCTGACCTGACCGTTGTTCAATCGATCGAAACTAGCGCCGGCACCAATACGATTACTTTGAAGATAAAGGGTGAGCGCGCGCGCATCGAGGCCAATCCCAAAGCCAGTATGATCGTCGATACAAAAACCGGAGAGGTGATCACCCTGATCCACGATCAAAAGGCGGTGATGCGTCTTTCCGGAGAAAAAGCCAAAGCACTAGGGAACAAAGCCAGAGAACTCCTGAAGGATACTGATTCAGCGTTGAAGATCGTGGCACCGAAACCGACTGGGAAGAAACAAACAATCAACGGCTATGAAGCCGAGGAATACACCGCTGAAACGTCCAAGTATCGGGCGACCTATTGGGTAGCAAAAAGCTATCCCGAGTACCAGACCATCCTGCGACAGATGAAGCTGCTGCAAAATCGCACTTTTACCGCGGTCCGGAAGGCCATGCCTGAGTATTACGATTTTCCCGGACTGCCGATCCGCACGAAAATAAGATTTCAGGGACAGGGGGAGGCAACGACCACGGTTATCTCTATCTCTCAAGCTGCCATACCTGATTCTGAGTTTACTGTGCCCGCTGATTACGCCGAAATAAAGCTGCCCGATCTTGAGCTCCACGCAAAGCCGCCGGTCCCGCCTCTCGCGCCATCGGAATCGCCCGGCGGCCAATAATCATTTGGGAATCCTGGAACAGCCGGTTGCGCAGTTTACTAGTGGGTAACGCTTGCTCGCACGCCTGACATACTACGTTACTGCGGCCGGGCCGTCGGGGTGAGGTCGTTGCCATCGCGGCCTTCGTAACTCATCTGATTGTTTCTGAGCTCGGCAGTACAAAAAGTGGGCTCGCGTAGAAAACCTTGCGCGAGCCCGACTGATTTTCGACTGACCTACGTGGTTGGTCTTGCTTAATCGACCGAGAAGCTTGGCACGAAGCCACTGAAGAAGAACCAGCCACCGTTGGCGACGTTGCCGCCGATCTGCGATTGGTTCGACCCATACCAGATGGAATCAAGGCCGTCTTGTGTGGCACTGGTCGTGGCCACTGCCCAGTATCTTGTTCCCGCGGTGAGCGACGGTGCAGTCCGGAGACGGGCCACCGCCAATACGCACGGCCCTGCAGAGACGAGTGCTCTTCCAGAGGCGAGCACGACGCCGGGACCCGTTGTGCAATCATCGGTGTAGATGGACAACGTGACCTGAGTCGTGCTGGTTGGGCAAAGCGGGTCGAGCTCAATACCGGCTGAGATTTGCCTCGGAACGCCCGTGATCTTTGAGATAAAGGGCACGCCGATCCACTGAGTGGTTCCCGGCGAGATGCAGTTCATGGAGCCCCAGACGTAGTAACCGCCGTTGACTTCGTCGAAGTTACACCCTGTGCAGGTATTCACTTCGATGTTGCCGCCGAATCGGTTTACGTCGGGAGCCATCGGTTCCCTCATCGGTGCGGTTTCCCGCCCTGGAGCTCTTACGAGGCCTTGCGCCATGGCAGCTCCGCACACCATTGTCGCAAGGATTGCTACGCTGATTTTTTTTATCATATATACTCCTTTAATTCTAATAAACTCTCCTTTGGTTGTTTGGTTTTCAGCTTATT
>QHOW01000296.1:0-1131 GCA_003219435.1 Verrucomicrobiota bacterium
ACGCTAAGAAATGCGTCATGTCCATCATTCAAGAATGCGGAAAGGCAACTGACCGACTCGATAAGCTCATTCACAAACGCTAGCGAGCAGCCGTTACCTTCGCCGCGATGGCGCTACAGGTTCAAAACCGCAGCTTCAAGCCCCCGTACGCGGCGCGGCCAAGCGCGAGGAAACCGAACACTTCCGAGTAATGTTCATTCGTCAGATTGTCGACCCGGCCGAAGATCGACAGGTGTGGATTCACTTCATATTCCGCGGCGATGTTTACGAAGCTGTAGTCCTCGATATCGAAATTCGGTCCGCCGAAATTCAATTCTTCCCGCGCATTCACGAGCTTTGATTCGATCGTCGTGCGATGAACCGCCGCGATTTTTCGCTTCCGGCACGCGCCTACTTTTCAAATAGTAGTTCGCCGGCGCGGCTGGTCGCTTTGACGACCGCCTTGATTAGCGTAACGCGGAGTTTTCCGTCTTCCAGTTCGAGGATCCCGTCAATGGTGCAGCCGGCCGGGGTGGTGACAGCGTCCTTCAGCAGCGCAGGATGCTCACCGGTTTCCAAGACAACACTCGCCGCACCCTTCATGGTCTGCGCCGCGAGAAGGGTGGCTACATCGCGCGGTAAACCAACCTTCACGCCCGCTTCGGCAAGCGATTCCAGAATGATGTATGCGAACGCAGGCCCGCTAGCCGAAAGACCCGTCACCGCATCCATGTTCTTTTCATCGACCACAACGGTGCGGCCGACAGCGTCAAACATGGTCCGTGCAATTTCGACATCGGCCGGTCCCGCATGAGCCCCTCGGCAAATTCCCGTCATGCCGCAGCCGACAGCGGCGGGTGTGTTTGGCATTGCTCGAACGACCGCCACTTTGTTACCCTCGCCGCCACTTGCCGCAGCGAGCTGCTGCTCCAAATAGCTCGTCGGCACGGAAGCCGCGACGGAAACAACCAACGTCTTCGCGCCAATTTCAGGAGCGATCTCCTTCAACAGCTCCGTCACGGCTTGGGGCTTTACGCTCAGCAGAATGATATCGGCACCTTTCACGGCTTTGCGATTGTCATTTGTTACGGCGACGCCGAGTTGTTTCGCACGCCCCGCAGCCTTTTCGCCATGCTTCACCGTCGCGGTAAC
>QHOW01000296.1:1210-3568 GCA_003219435.1 Verrucomicrobiota bacterium
CACGCAGTAGGATGCCACCCAGCTTTCCCGCGCCGAGCACGGCCAGTGTTTTGTCAGAAAGTTTGAGGGACACGGTCAATGGTTTATCTGACCGCGGA
Organism: Verrucomicrobiota bacterium; assembly: GCA_003219435.1. Classification (GTDB taxonomy): domain Bacteria; phylum Verrucomicrobiota; class Verrucomicrobiia; order Chthoniobacterales; family UBA10450; genus Udaeobacter. The sequence continues at coordinate 1,309 of QHOW01000296.1, forward strand.
GCGGTTCACTTACTGTTTCCGAGGCTGACTGCGGCGTCAATAAGCAGGGCGCGGAATTGAGAAATTCGGAGATGAGGCTTTAGTCAACCTCCCTCGCTCTACTGGCGCCGACGACAGCTTTTCCGGAAATTTAAAGGTGTGAGTCAATCAGTCATCAAAAGTCTAGCCCGAGATTATGAGTGGTGCGCGGTGTTTTGTCGGGACTCGAGCGCCGATTCTGAATCCCCTTCAACGGTCCTTCGAATGGCATGGCTTTATTTTCCTCTGGCTTTTACCTTTACAGTCAAGCCTTGCACCGCTGCGATCTCTGCCAGGTCGCCTTTTTCAATGGGCGTGTCGCTGACCGCGTTCCAATACTCGCCTTCAACAAAAATCCAGCCGCCGCGCGAGTCGATTGGCGTCAACGTGGTCACCGTTTTTCCAATCAACGTTTGCGCTCCCACTTTCACCGGCAAGAGTTGCGCACGCAGCCCTTTCCCGATGACGAAAACAAAGAACGCTGCGGTAACGAGTGTTGCCGGAATAATGTAGTTGAGCGACAAGCGAAAGAGTGGATCGGCGCGATTGAAAAGCATGAGCGAACCGATCAGAAACGCGATGACTCCGCCGACCGTTAAGACGCCGTGCGTGGTCGCGTAGACATCGAAGATGAAGAGCATGAGCGCAAGCGCGATTAAGACAAGTCCCGTCACGTTAACTGGCAGGATCGCGGCCAGATAAAGGGCAAGGATCAACGCGATCGCGCCCACGACGCCGGGAAGAATCGCGCCGGGCGTGGTCAGCTCGCCGATGATTCCATAAATCGCGATGAGCATGAGAATGAACATGACCTCCGGTCGCCAGAGTTTTTGAAAAATACGTTCGGAGGGCGACATCCTGACCTCCGTCACCTCGGCGCCCGCTGTCTTGAGCGTTTTGCCGTCCACTACGCGCCCGTTCAATTTTTGTAACAGGTCTGGGAGATCAGGGGCAATTAGGTCGATGACCTTTAATTCAAGCGCCTTCTCCGCGCTGATCGACGCGCTCTCTTTTACGGCGGATTTTGCCCACTCCACGTTGCGCTGGCGCTTGCCTGCGATCGCCTCCATGTAACTCACGGAAAAATTTTCCAGCTTTTGCTTCATCGTTTCGTCGGTCTTTTCTTCGCCGCCACTGGGAAAACCGCCTATTGAGACTGGGTGCGCCGCGCCAATGGTGGTGGCCGGCGCCATCGCCGCGACGCTTGCCGCCATCGTGATGAAACAACCTGCGCTGGTCGCGGTCGCGCCTGTGGGGGCGACATAAACCACCACCGGCACAGTCGAACCTAAAAAGCTTTGCACGATTGTCTGCGTCGAATCGAGCAACCCACCCGGTGTGTTGAGTTGAATGATCAGGCACTGCGCATTTTGCGCCCGGGCTTCTTCGATGCTGCGCGAAATGTAACTCGCTGTCGCCGGGCCGATCGCTCCGTCGATTTTGATGAAGGAAACCTTGTCAGCAGCGATCAGTGTCGTGCACAGCAGCCAGAGAACCAGGCCTGTCCACGCAGTCTTCATCCCGATTTCATCGGCTGAATCTTGACAGCCAAATCTCCGACTTTTGGCTTCACGATTTTCGCGTAATCGCGATAGCTCAATTTAATCGCGTCGGTATGCGTGCCTGCTTCGAATACGATGTAGTCTTGCTCCGCGATATTCTTGTCCACATATGTTGGCAGCCCATAAAGATTTCCAAAAGGCGGCATCGCTCCAATGGCGCAGTCGGGGAATAGCGACTTGAATTCTTCTTCGCTATCGAGCTGCGCGGTTTTGCCAATTACTTTCTCGACCTTTTCGAGGTCGATTTGGTGGTCTGCGGGAAGCACCGCTATTAAGTGCTGCTCTCCAGATTTGATCATCACAACCTTGGCGTGGTGCCGACCTTTCACATGCTCGGCCTGGGCGATCCGCTGTGCCGTCACGGCTTCCGGATGATGCAGAATCTCGTAACTGGCCTTGTTGCCATTCAAACAATCGATGAGCTGTTTTGGTATTTTCATCAGCGACGCCGCTGCAAACTATCACTTTCCGGTCGCATCTCTACTTTCCATCAACCGAACACCGCCGCAAAGACGGCGGCGCGCGAACAATTTATGTATGGCTAAATGCGAAGTTTGCGAAAATGACTATGACAAGGCATTTGAGGTGGTCGTTGCCGGGAAGCATCACACCTTTGATAGCTTCGAGTGCGCGATCCACGCACTGGCGCCGGTTTGCCCGCACTGTAACTGTCGGGTGGT
>QHOW01000298.1 GCA_003219435.1 Verrucomicrobiota bacterium
GTCTCATCGCGCACACCGCAAAGGCGGCTACGCGTCTCGGCGCTAACACATCGCCGGAGCCATTTTCGAACATCGGGCTAAGCCTCGGAGAAGATGCGGCCGTGCTGGGCGGGCTGGCGCTCGTCCATTTCAATCCGCTGCTTGCTTTGGTCATCTTTCTGATCGGCATCGGCGCCTTCTTCTATTTTGCGCCGAAAATTCTGCGTGCCATGAAAGTGAAAATTTGGCTGGCTTGGAAAAAACTAAACGGACCGGCTGACCGCAATCTGCCAGTTAAATTGCCGAACACGCTACCGGCCCGGCTCGCATCCGTTTTCAGCCGCGAAAATGTTCTTGGCGAAACAATCGCCTGGGCTGCGCCGTGCATCAGCGGCCGCGGCCGGCGCATTCCAGCAAATCTTTCCGGTGCGCTCATCGCCACAAACGAAGAGCCGCGCAAGCTGGTGTTTGTCGCGCGCAAGAACGGCCGACCCTTTGCGCATACGATCGATCTGGAGAGCTCGATGGTGAGTCACGAGCCAAAATTTCTTTCCGAGAATCTCGTCATTGCGCTCGCTGCCGGAAACGGTCCGAAGTATCTGTTTCTTTTCCCACGGCCACATGCGGCCTTGGTTGAGCAAATAGTGGGATACTCGCGCGAGCGGCTGAGTGAGCCAGAGGTGCAGGAACAAGGAGCGGTGGCTTTCTAGCCGCCGGGGCGATTTAGAAATCGCCCTTCCTTGGGAGTGCGGCGACACTGGCTCGGGTAGCGCGCTGCCTGCCCGCCATGTGCGGGCGTCTCGCGTGTTGGCGAAGCCGTCTCGGGTTCGCGCACTTTCTGCGCGCTTCATTCCCGCTGCAGAGGCAATACTCGAGGAAAGACCGTTTCGGCGCGACGCCGGAACCAGCATATGCGCCGCATGCGCTACCCCGAAATGTGCATGACGCCACGCGTGACATTTGCGGATGGGCTTCTCATAATCTACGCGTGAGCACTCTCACAGAGCGCTACGCACAAATGCGCGATACGTCGCGCGTTCGTGAGCGTGCGTTGTTCTTTACTCCGCAGATTCCAAATGAGCTGGAGCTGCAAGCGCGCTGGTTTGCCGGAGATTTCGGCAAGCACTTTGTCAGCACGACCGGAGATAAGATCGACATCATCCAGTTCGGCACCTGGAACCGCGAAGCGGGACCCGATTTTCGCGAGGCTGCGATCAGGATAAACGAAAGCGATCCGATTCGCGGCTGCATTGAGCTCGATGTAAGCGATCGCAGTTGGGAAACCCACGGTCACGCCACCAATCCGGCATTCGAAGAGGCGGTGCTGCACGTTTTCGTCGAGAAAAGCGGGCGCGAATTTTTCACGCGGACGAAATCGAATCGCAATGTGCCGCAAGTCTGCATCGATCTCACAGCTTTGCCGGATGCGTTTAGCGCGAATATCCCGCTGGCGCGACCGGGGCGGTGCCAGGCGCCACTCAAAGCTTTGCCGGAAAAACGAGTCTGCCGTGTTCTGAATGCCGCAGCACAGTTCCGATTGCAGCAAAAAGCCAATCGAATTCGCAGCAAGATCGACACTCACGGACGCGACGAGGCGCTCTTTCAGGAAATCGCGGCGGCCCTCGGTTACAAAGAAAATAAACTGGCGTTCCTGCTTCTGGCGCAACGATTGCCACTGAACTGGTTGCGGGAAACTCCGCCGGATATTGAGTCGATGCTGTTTGGCGTGGCCGGTTTCCTGCAAACCGCCGATCTCGATGTTTACAAGAGATCGACTCGCGAATATGTGCGCCAGTTATGGGACGGTTGGTGGCCGCATCGCGATGGCCTGCAACGATTAATCTTGCCGGCGAAGGTCTGGCGGATCAGCAGCACGCGCCCCGTAAATCATCCGCAACGCAGGCTGGCCGCGTTGGCAATTTTGGCGCGCGATTGGCCGGCGTTTCGGCGTTCGTTAGCTTCCCCGATAACTGTAGGGGAAGCCGTTGACTTCCCGAGTCGGGACGCTAACAGCGTCCCCTACAGTGGGGCGAAAGGCAGAATGAAGACCCCGCACAGTTTCTTTAGCAAGCTGGAACATCCGTTTTGGAATTTTCATTACACGCTCACCTCCGAGCCATCACAAAAGAAAATGGCGCTGATCGGTGAATCGCGTGTCGCGGATATCCTGGCGAATGTGCTGTTTCCGTTTTGGCTGGCACACGATCTCGATTCTTCGAGTGCGCTTGGAACAAGTCTTTGGACGGAATACGCAAAGCTGCCTGCGCGCTTATCGAATCGCCGGCTGGAAACCGCCGCGACGCGTAATGATCCACGCCGGAAACAATTTCTGAGAACCGTCGCGCATCAACAGGGTTTGCTTCAGATCTACGAAGATTTCTGCATGCAGGACAATTCCGATTGCGCGCAATGCCCGTTTCCCGAGCAAATGGCGAAGTGGACGTGATTGGGTCAAAACCGTTAAAAAGAGTTAAAAAAGTTACAAAGTGCAAACCTGCTGGCGAGAAGTTGACCTTTGTAACGATGTAACTTTTTTAGCGATTAAGCGTGCGATCCATTCAACTCCCGACTAACATTTTGCCAATGCGTCCCTTCCCGAAGTACACCCGTGCCTTCACCCTAATCGAGCTGCTCGTCGTCATCGCAATCATTGCCATTTTGATCGGGCTGTTATTCCCAGCCTTCAGCGCCGTGCAGAACCAGGCGAAGCGCACACAGGCAAAAAACGATCTCACCCAAATCGTTAACGCCGTGAACGCGTTCTATACGGAATATGGGAAGTACCCCTTGGTCACGGCCGACGCGACCTACGGACCCGGCGGCACCGCGAACAATACCTTATTCAATGTGTTGCGCGCCATGGACCCAACTAACAATCCGCGGCAGATTGTCTTTATTTCCCCGCCGAGTGTGAAGGACCCGAGCAATCCGCGATCCGGAATCGCGTTGCAGGCGACGACAATCAATGGAATTTCAGTGGCCATTGGCGACTTTGTGGATCCGTGGGGAACGCCGTACAACATTAGAATCGATGGCGGTTATGACAATAGCGTGCCGAACCCCTATGGTGCGCAAACTACCGGAGGCGCTGGTTCCGATCCCGTCCAGCTTGGAGTCCTTGGGTGGTCGCGTGGGCAAGATCAAGCGTTAGGAACGCTCGGGAATAACGTTTACAGGAACCCGACAACCGGTGCCCAGTCCGACGACGTGATTTCGTGGCAGTGATTTTTCGCGGCTTGCAAATCGTATATCGGCAATCGAAAATCGAAAATTCCGCCGCGGGTGTAGTTCAATGGCAGAACGGCAGCTTCCCAAGCTGCACACGAGGGTTCGATTCCCTTCACCCGCTGTTTTACCCAACTAATCGAGCTGAAAAAATATTCCGACGTGGAAGTCCTCGACGGTTTTGGCTGCCGCCTCGATCCTAGCGCGCACGCGTGGGCGTCCGGTAG
>QHOW01000058.1 GCA_003219435.1 Verrucomicrobiota bacterium
ATTTTCTATCGATCCGCTCTCCGCGGTTGCGCTTGGAGCGACTTTTGCCTTGGAATATGCGTGGCACTCTGCGCGCTTCAGTGCCGATCACGCGATACTGGCACTCGTCTGGTACATCGGATTCGTCGCCGTCTTTGCGATTTTCCCGTTCCTGTTTCATCGACAATTCGCTGAGAAAACTGTGCCTTGGGCGACAGCTGCGCTGGCCGCGCCTTTGCACTTCCTTCTCGTTTACGATGTGCTGCGCACCGCTTATCCGAGCAGCATGCCGGGGTTGATTCCCGCGGCTTTCAGCGTGCCGTCACTGCTGGGTTTGATTGCACTTTTGAAACGGACGCCAGCGCAAAGTCCGGCGCGCAAGGCGCAGCTCGCGTTATTTGGCGGCGCCGCGTTGTTTTTTATCACGCTTATTTTTCCAATCCAATTCGACCGACAATGGATCACTCTCGGCTGGGCGCTTGAAGGCGTCGCTCTCTGCTGGTTGTTTCAACGGGTGCCGCACCCTGGATTGCGTCTGGTCGGGACCGCGCTGCTGGCGGTTGCATTTGTGCGACTCGCTCTAAACCCGGCGATCTTCAGTTACCATGGCCGCTCTGTAACGCCGATCTTCAATTGGTACCTTTACACCTACGGGATCGTCACGGTCTGCCTCTTTGCTGCCGCGCGACTCCTTGCGCCGCCGCGAAACCTCGTTCTCGGCCGCAACATCCGGCCGCTGCTTTACGCGCTCGGCACGATTCTCGCGTTTCTGTTGTTGAACATCGAGATTGCCGATTACTTCAGCCGGCCGGGCATGGCGACGCTCACATTTCAATTTTCCGGAAATTTCGCGCGCGATATGAGTTATAGCATCGCGTGGGCGTCGTTCGCTCTGCTGCTCCTGATCATTGGCATTCGTCAAAACGTCAGACCCGTACGGTATGCGAGTCTCGGATTGCTCGGCGTCACTATTCTCAAGCTTTTCCTGCACGATCTTTCGCAGCTCGATCAGCTTTATCGAATCGCCGCGTTCGTAGTGGTCGCGATCATCGCGATCTTCGCCTCTTTTCTGTACCAGCGCTTTCTCGGTCTTTCTCACAAACCGACCCGATGAAATTCGGATTTGCGGGTCTTCTGATCGCGGCGTTTTTTTGCATCGCCTCGCTCGATGCAACGACGTCGAACGAGTGCCGATTCAGCCAGTCTATCGATGTGCCGGCACCCGGATTAGTCCGGGTGAACGTGCCGCCCGAAACGCTCAATGCTGCGCGTCCCGATCTCGCCGATGTGCGCGTTACTGACAGTGCTGGACGCGAAGTGCTTTATCTGATCGATCGGCCCATGCCTCGCCGCGAGTCTGCCCTGCGCTCCCAGGAACTAATCACTGCGCTCGAGCCAACAGCGACCCGGATTACATTGACGACCGGGACAACATCGATGCTAAAAGGCGTGACCTTCGAAACGCCCCCCGGCCTTGAATTCATTAAGGCGGTGATGGTGGAAGGTTCACATGATGGGGCAACGTGGCTTCAGCTTGCGACCGACAAACCGATTTTTAGAATGGCCGATGGCGCGGCCAACCCGAGCGTCTCTTTTTCCGAGGGAGTTTGGGAATCCCTCCGACTGACGATCGACGACAGTCGCACGCCCGCGGTTCCATTCACGGGCGTGCTGCTTGAGGTTGCCGAAACGAACGCGCCAGCCGAGCCGCTTCTGCTCACACTCAAGACACGTGACGAAAGTTTCGGTGTGACGCGACTTTCACTTGATCTTGGCGCCATGAATCTGACGGTCGCTTCATTGGGCATCGAGACGACCGACCCGTTGTTTGTGCGTCCGGTCACAATCGCCGTGCCAGAATTGGCTAATGATAATATTCGGGAGCGAACGGTGTGTACCGGGTCTGTTTATCGCGTGGACTTCAATGGCAAAGTGGAATCCCAAGTCGAAATTCCCATCGACAGACAAATTCTCGGCCGCGAACTAATCGTGCTCATCGATAACGGCGACAGTCCGCCACTCGTCATCGATGCAGTCCATGGCAGCAGGCGCGTGACAAATCTCTTGTTTTTCGCGCCTGAGGCGAGCCGGTACCAACTGCTTTCCGGCAACAGTCAGTGCGCTGCGCCGCGTTACGACCTGTCGGAATTGGATGACCAATTGAAGAACGCTGGAGCTACCGAAGGAAGGGCGGGACCTTTGATTGCAAATGCCGATTACAAGCAGCCGGATAACCTCGCGGCGCTTCCATTGACGGGCGCTAAAATCGACGTCGCTGCGTGGAAATTCCGCAAGCCAATCCAACTTTCGAAACGCGGAGCACAACAGATCGAGCTGGACCCCGATGTGCTCGTCCGCACGGCACGGGATCAGCGCGATTTGCGAATCGTGGTCGAGGATCAACAACTCCCATTTCTGATTGAGCGGCCATCTATCTCTCGCGCGCTTCCGCTGGCATCCGCGCGCGCCGATGATCCGAAGAAGCCGAGGCTTTCGCGCTGGTCGCTGAAATTGCCGCAGGCCGGCATCCCAATCACGCGGATCACATGCGCTGCGGATTCCGCGCTCTTCCAGCGCGAGATGCGTCTATGGGAAGAAGCGACGGATAATCGCGGCGATAAATTCCCTCGGGAACTTGGTCACGCGGCCTGGAAAAAAGTTCCAGGAGAGACAACGCGAGATTTTGCGATTCACCTCGATGTCGCTCCGAGGGGCGACACCCTGTTTTTAGAGACTGACAACGGCGACAATCCGGCGATCAAGCTGCATGATTTCCGCGGCCATTATCCCGTCACCTGGGTTATCTTTAAGACTCCGTCCGATTCCACGCAGCCAATCTGGATCTACTACGGGAATTCCGGCGCTGCCTCGCCACGTTATGACGTGGCGCTGATCGCCGATCAGCTTCTCCGCGCAGAACGCACGCCTGCGACGCTTGGGCGACAGGAAAACATGCATTCGAAAAGCGAGCGGATCATCCAAACGCTCAGCGGTTCCTCGCTTTATATTTTCTGGGGCGTGCTCGGGGTGGTCGTTATTGGGTTACTGGTACTTGTCTCCCGCTTGCTTCCAAGAACGCAATGAGGGCCAACCTTTGGCTGCGCCAGTGTTTAAGAAAACCGGGGCGCTGCATCTTTTCTACACTTATCACAGATCACTGATCAGAATTTGAATGACAATCTTCCTCGGGTGCGGATTTGCCGCAAAATATCGCGAAGGCGGCGGGGTTCTTTCCGTTCCGCTGCAATGGATGCTTGGACTGCGCCGCTTGAAGCTGGATGCGATCTGGTTGGAGTTGTTGCTGGCGACAAGGGACACCCGCGCCGACCAGGCCCGGATCGATAATTTCCAGCGGCAATTATGCGCCCACGGATTGGCTGATCGATACTGTCTGCTTTATCAAAACCCGGCGTCGGACGCGCATGACTTATCAGACATGCGTTGCATTGGAATGTCGAAACGCGCTTTGCTCGATCGACTGGCGGGACCAACTACGCTGCTCAATCTCAGTTATTCGATTCATCCGCCGTTTCTTTTGCAATTCGAGCGCCGGATTTTTTGTGATCTCGATCCGAGCGAAATCTTTTATTGGATGACGAAGATGGAGATGGGCCAATCCTATCACCACGAGTTCAGGACCATTGGGCTGAACGTTCATGGGCGCGATTGTCAGCTGCCGAAATCGTCGCTTCACTGGAAAACATTTTATCCGCTGGCGGACACGAAGCTTCTTCGCCGCCAGCGGCGCCCGCGCCTGCCCAAATTCACAACGATCGGACAATGGTATTGGGGCGGGGCAGTGGAGGTGGAGGGCGCGTTTCCAGATCTTTCGAAGAAATTTGCGTTCGAGCCTTACCTCGATCTTCCGAAACGGATTCCCGAAGCGCGTTTTGAGCTGGCAATGAATATCAAGGTGGACGACCCGGAGCGGGCGCGTCTCAATAAGCGCGGCTGGCATATTATCGATCCTCATCGGGTTGCGCGTACGCCCGCCCGTTACCGGCGCTATATGGCCCGAGCACTTTGCGAATTTACGGCGATTAAAGGCGTGGATGTGGCGTGGCGGACCGGCTGGATAAGCGATCGCGCTGCGGCTTTTCTCGCGCTGGGAAGGCCGGTCATTACTGAAGCAACTGGGGCGGAAAAATATCTACCGCCAGAGAACGGATTCCGATTTGTCCGAGGCGCTGATGAAGCGGAAGCAGCGATCAAAGAAGTGCTGCGGGATTGGCCACGACTTTCGAGGCAGGCGCATGAGTGCGCCACGGAAATTTTCGATTCCGCAAAAAATCTTCGAAAAATTCTGGGGCTTGGAAGTTAGGCTGCGAGCCTGACTCGGCGGGCAAGCTGCCAGCCTGCCCAGTCCGCTTCAGCAGGCTGGCAGCCCGCTGGCCGAGTCAGCCAAGCTGGCTGACATCCGTTGCAAAAAGACGCTCGATTTGGCGTTGCAAAACGATTTGCGGGTGTTACTCGTTGTCCCGTTATGGCTGACTTGATCAAAGCAGGCGAGCTGAAGGAGCGCATGAAAAAAGTGCCCGAGTGGGAGTTGGAGAAGAAACACATCGAGCGGACTTTTGAGTTTGATGATTTTGCCGATGCGATCGATTTCGTGAATGCAGTGGCTGAAGTGGCGGAGGAAGAGGAGCACCATCCAGACATCGACATCCGCTACAATAAAGTGCACCTGGTTCTCTCGACGCACAGCAAAGGCGGCCTGACCGAGCTCGATTTCGGGCTGGCGGAACGAATCGACACGCTGGCGGAGTAAGGAAATACCGACGAGCCCCAGAAGGGAAGAATCGGTGTGAAGACGTCAAGTTTTGTGGCTCACCGCACTTAAGCTCGGAAATCCCAAATCCCAAGATTCAAGTTCCAAGAATAAAGATAGAACGAGCGCTATCGAATTGCTTTGAGGTTGAACATTGAGATTTCTTTGGGATTTGGGAATTGGGATTTGGAGCTTCTGGCTACGGTAGGCGTCCCTCGTCGGCGTCGATGAACTGAAACGCCGTCTCGATGTCCGACCTATCGGACATGCCGGCATCCTTTTTTCGCCGTTCAAGCGTCTCGGAAACTTCGTCGTTCCAGCCACGTTTGCGCATGAATTCGTTCCAAACATAAACGTCATTTTCGGATGGCTTGCGGCCGACGCTGAAGCACCATTGAAGGATTTCTTCGTCGGAGCCGCCGCGTTTCACGTACTCGGTTAATTGGTGGTACTTGATTCGGAGAAAGGTCACGCACTTTTCGTCGAAACCTTTTCCAAGGTTCTTATGATAATCCGGAGGCAATTCGCCTTTGGCGTGCAATCGGATTTTGTCCAGCATTCGGCCGAAATAAACAGGCCGCCCACTTTCTCGAATGGACTGCGGAGAGCAACAGTGGCCATGAAAAAATCTGCGCTCTTTCCCGCATGGTTCAATGATGGAGATCGGAGGTGGTGATCAAAGCGGTCAGTGAGGTTACAAGCGTTCGGCGCAGGAAAAGCGGCGCAATGGCGCTGCACTCCAAAACATGGCCGCAATTTCCACACTCAGTTCGCGCTTGCGTTTTGGAGTGCGCGCGGTGCTCCGCCGTTTTGGATTCCTGTTACGGAGCTTGGGATCATCGGGGGAATTGGTTTCTATAAACTTGGCGCGCCTACGGCGCTTCTCCTTGAGCAGCTGCGCGGCACAGCCTTTCAACAGGGCGATATTTTGCCCGGCGTTTTAATGTTCTAATCGGCAGGCGAGACGCCCCCCTGCCCCACAGGCAGGATGCCTGTGCTATGGGGAGTCGCGTTTTTCATTTAGCGATTTCGCGATTCGATGCGTTAATTTGTTCCGATGGATCGGATCGTTGGAATTGAGACCGAATACGGCTGTCTTCTCAGCAAAGAAGAGCCGCACGTTAATTCCGAGCTTTGGCCGGCAAAGGTCAAAAACTACCTCTTTCGCAAAGCGGAGGCGGGCACCATTGATTTGCATTACCGCGATTACGAGGAACCACCGGGCAACGGAGGGTTTCTCCTTAATGGCGGGCGTCTCTATCTCGACATGGGACACATCGAGTACGCGTCGCCGGAATGCCTGCATTTGCGCGATCTTGTCACCTACGAGCTGGCCGGAGACGACCTGCTCCAATCGTCACTCATTGCGTTGGGCGCAGAAAATCACGTGTCGTTTATCAAGAACAATGTCGATCATCACACCGGCGCCACGTTTGGGTGCCACGAGAATTATTACGCCGCCCATTCTCGGAACGCTGCTTACTTTTTTGGCGACGAGGCAAATCTTTACCGGGGCGGGTCGCGTCGGACAGTCCAACCCGCTGGCATTCGATTTTGAGCCGCCGCAACCGGAAGCGCAGGTCAATTTTCAGCTTAGCCAACGCGCCGATCACATCGTGAACGACATCTATCAGTGGGTGCAATTCAATCGCGCCATCATCAACGCCCGGGATGAGCCGCTGGCCGATTACCGAAAATATCGGCGGCTTCATTTGCTCATCGGCGACTCTAACATGAGCCCATTTGCCACCGCGCTAAAGATCGGCACGACTGCTTGTGTTTTGTCGCTGCTGGAGGATGGGCGCTTGCCGCGGGATCTTGTCCTGGCCGATGCCGTCCAGAGCACGCGCGATATCTCGCGCGATACGACTCAGCAATGGATTGTCCGGCTCGAGAATGGCAAGAGCATCGGCGCGCTGGATGTGCAGTGGGAATTCCTTCAACTCGCACAGAAACATTTGGGCGGCAGCAGCGCGGAAACGAACTGGCTGCTGGAAAGCTGGGGCTTCGTCCTTGAAGCACTCAACCAAAATCATCAGTCGCTGATAGGCGGGGTCGATTGGATCACGAAGAAATGGTTGCTCGAAACATTTATGGAGGCGGAAAAACTGACTTGGAGCGATCCCTGGCTGCAAAGTATCGATCTCGAATATCACAACATTGATCCGGTTCGTGGATTGTTTTTCGGCGTTACCCCCGGCAAGCGAATCGCAGAGTGGAACAACAGTGTCCGTCGCCCGAGTGCGACACATATTTCCCCTGCCAACACCCGTGCATCCGGTCGCGCGCATGCAGTGGCTTTTTTTCAGTCCCAAGGTGGCGGGCTCCCGTACGTGATTAATTGGGATTCGATCGCGTGCGACAGCCGCGATTTTCTTCTTACAACGAGGAAGTGGAAGAGTTTTTGGCCAAGCCGCGCTTAATCGGCAACGTGAACGAAGAGCAACTGTGACCCTGTCATTTGTACCGCTTGCCCGCTTTTGATCGAGATGGTGCAGTGTTTAGGCGCCTTGGATCGCGCAAGTTGGGCTTTGGCCCTTCCGAACCCTTCCGATGAAAAATGAACCATGCATTCCGTTTGCCTGGAACGCTCCCTGGAGAAAAGCCGAAATAGATGAAACAAAGTTTCATCGAATCGTAGTTAGACCTATGCGCATGAAGTATTTCTATGCCGCGTCACTTCTGCTGCTGGTTAGCGGATCTGTATGTGGAGATTCTTGCGACTCGTTTCGAGACTCACGTGGCCGTAGCGCAATCGATTTTGCTCCGTTGCCGGGATTCGTGGATGTGTGCTCGCGCGACTTTCAGTTGTGCGTCCTGCTAACAGAAGGCTATCCTCCGAGCGTCCAAACTCTTGGTTATTTCGTCCCTAGCGAAGAGTGGGAGCGATCTCAAAAAGGACAGCACAAAGGCTTCAGCCGCTATTTAATTGCCCAAAAGGGCGAGCCGCTATCGGCTGAAAAGTTCGCGGATTTCAAGCGCTACGTGCACTCGCAGCAGGGGGATATCGCGGATCGGCGATTTTCGAGTCGCGTGGTCGCATGTCGCTCGGGATCATTGATGAAAGTACCGATTCAATTTCGATTGGCACCGTATTAAAGCTGACCGAATCAGCTATCAAGCGAGATGCGATACTCGCGGCGATCAACATCGCGCTGCAAATCAAAGGCGGGTCGCTTTCCTTGTACGTTTATGACACTGTAAAAGGCCCGAACGATACCGATAGAGTGAAAGAGCTAGCTAAACGTTGGGTACGATGCATACGGAAGCAGAATTCGATGTAAAGCGGTCTAACCCCTATGTAGGGTGTCAAGTGTTACGAGCGAGTGCTGTAGGCAGTTGGTTTAGGTCATTGGTTCGATAAATTCGGGTTGAGGGTTAGCTTCGGGGACGCTTCCTCTTCCTTTTGCTCGTTGGTGTTTTTCCAGCCCCGAAAGCTTTCGGGGTGCGTCCACGGTTCATACTCCTATCCGTCCATCCCGCTGTGACGGGAGCACCATTTGATCAATGCAATCAGCGTCGAAGAGGAACTTGGGCGCGCCCAATTTAAGCTGACGTTGCGAACCGCACGAGCAGTTATTCGGAGCAGGTTAAGCGGCGGACAGCGCCCTACGACAGGGGACGTCGTCCGTACTTACTCGAGGCGTTGCAGCGAAGAGATGCCGTAATTTTCCTGGAGATTGGGCGCTTCGGTCGCGACCTGCGTCGCGTCGAGTTCGATCTGCTTTGGATCTTCCTCAGTCTCGATTTTGATGAAGCCGTCAATCGGCTGCTTTACCGCTTCCGCCAAGTCGTTTAACGATTTGATTTCTTTCCCGTTCACTTTTGTGACGGTCAAATATGCGAGGTCATCATAGCCGATTGTGCTGTCGGCCGGGAGGACCTGGCTGAGGATAACTACGCGGCGATTTCCCTCGGGAAAGAGTTCCGATTGGAAATGATCAAAGTAAACCAGACGCTGGGGCGCCGATCTTTCCCAGGTTGGTCCCCATTCCTTTAGGTATTGGCGGGAAAGCTCCTGAAAAATGAGGCCACCGAGCACATAATAGCGTGGAGGCTGGTCGAGGTTATACGGCGGGCTGACATAATCTTTCGCGTCCCGATGCTTGAGGGTCAGATTTAACTGCATTGGTTTGCCGCTGCGCTGAATGCGGAAAGGGACAACATCACCGGAATAAGCATGGGCAGTAAGCAGATTTGTGAATTCGATCTTGCCGTAGAGCGGATCGACGTAGTTGCCGTTTTGATCGATTTCACGGTCCGCGACTGCCGTCACGATGTCGCCGACCTGCAGCCCGGCCTTCATTGCCGGCGTATTCGGTTCCACATTGGTAACGTAAACACCGCCACCCTTGCCTTTGTCTCCGGCAAACTCGCGCAGTTCCGGATCGCGCGTTGGGAAAAATGAGAAGCCAGCGGACGGGAAACCGCGGTAATTCTGGCTATCGGCTTCCCTTAGAAAATGCGTGATGATCGGCGCGGGGATAGCATCCAGAAGTTGCGAACGTGAATCGTAGCGGAGCAGCAATCCGGCGAGCTTATTGTTCTTCACCAGCGGCACCGTGTAACTATTCTCTCGATACTGCATCGGGATGCTGACGCGATAGGTAAGAAATTCCCCAACATCGATCGGATATTGGGTCATTTGCACAGTTGTCACCAGGCCTTCTGTCGCCAGCAACGCGCCGGTGGGTTCCAGTTGCCACGCGGCAAGCCGATCGCCGACTACCGTGTCGGGCGTGATTTCGAGCGGAGTGATTCCATCGAGGAACGTTTTCTCTGTTGGTTCGAGCAGCGCCAGGTTGGCTTCATAATCAATTACCTGGACCTTGGCGGCCGTTTTTTCACCGGTCTCCGCGCGTTCGAGTTCCACGTAATTTTGGTTGGCAATCAGATCTGCCGTTACCAGGACTCGGCCTTTCGATAAAACAGCGCCGAGGGCGCGCTTTGAAAAGGGCGCTTTCTTTTGCCATGGCCGAAAATAATCGTAGGACTGCCCGGTCACATTCACGCGGACGAGAGCCAACTGCTTTTGTGTGCTCAGCGGCGCCGGCACAGCGGAATCTTTTTTGGCCAGCGCCCCAGTGACCGTGACGAGAGCTATTCCAAAAGTGATAAACAAATGTTTTTGCATCAGTTGCCCTTCGCCTGTTGCGCTATTTGTGACGCGGGTTGCTCTTCGAGATTCTGCTCATTCAATACATTGTAGCGCGTCTTGATCCGCTCCCGTGCGGCTTCCACTTTGTTGCGATCGAGCACCAACGGAGGGCCGTCGCCAATCATCCGAATAACGAATTGCTCCGGTGTTTCGGCTAAAGCGCTCGCCAGCTCGTCGAGGGTTCGAATTTTCTTGCCGTTTATCTCATCAACAATCCCGCCGCGGTACGGCGCAAGGTAGGTATTGATCGGGTCCGGCAAAATATTGGTCAGCACGATGACGTCGGGATGCGCCAGGTAAAGTTGTTCCAGAACAAAGTATTCGAAAAAATGGCGGAGACGCAGATCGGTTGGCCGATATGCTTCGAGCAAATCGAGATTCAGTGGCTGAAAAAGCAAGCCACCGTAAAGCACGTAACGGGGACGCACATCGTAGCTGTGGCCCTGAATCCGATAAGGCCATGGTGTATAAAGCTTGATGGAGACCGTCATGGGTTGTTTGTCGCGCCAGATGTCGAACTTGACCGAGTCCCCCTTGAATTTCCGCTCGACTACCTCCTGAAAGTCTGCGCGTTCGCCTTCCAATTCGACATTCGAATCGCTTGCGATGGGATGATTATCGATAGCTAGAAGAACATCGCCGGGCCGCAGAATATCGGCCGATGGTCCGGCCGATACGACGGTATTCACGAGTACGCCGCGATCGTCATCTTTCAATCCGAGAAATCTTCTCTGTGCGGAGTTTTGCAGCTTCGAATAGGTGATCCCGAGATCGACATATTTGTCGTAGCGCCCGTTGCCGATGTCTTTTAAAAACCGGTTAATCACAGGAGTGGGAATCATATAGGCAACGCCTTGGGCGACGTCGCCGCTGTAACCTTGAAATGCAACGCCAACTACCTTGCCGCTTTGCATCACCGGCCCACCGCTGTTGCCCGGATTAATCTGGGCGCTAATCTGAATGGCAAGGTGCTGATCGATCGACGAATGAGTGTAAAGCTGAAAATCAACTCGCGATACAATCCCGGTGGTGACCGACATCCGTTCGCCGCCGATTGGATAACCATAGGCCGAAACCGCCGATTCAAGCGCAGGAATTCCGCCGAATTTCAAGGGCACCATATTCTTGAAGAAATTCGGCGCGTCTACGGTAATGAGCGCCAGATCGCAATCGTGCGCGACGAATAGCACCCGGGCTCGATATTTGTTGGGATCGCCATCACGTTCGACTGTCAGATAGCGGCTGTTACTTACTACGTGGGCGTTCGTCAGGATGCGATTGCCATCAATCACAAAGCCGGCCCCGACACCGCGCTCGAGTCCGCCGGCATTCCAAGGCGCTTTATAATCCGGTTCGACTGAAGTCGCTGTGATTCGAACGAGGCTCTTCTGAACCGGTCCGTTTGGTTTTATTGGCGCAATCGGAACCGGCACTGGAACGACCGCCTGCGCGGGTGGGCTGGCGCTCGCAGCCCGCCCCGGCGAAGCTTGCGGCTCAATGGGGGCGGGCGCCGGGCTGCTTTGCTGAGCGTACGATGCCGATCCCAGCAGCAACGTAATGGAAACAAGAATGAGAGCACGATTCATGGGGCGAAAAGTCTGAACAATCAAGCGAACTAATCGGAAATCAAGATTTGGAATCTGCATTCATTAGCGGCGTCCGGACAGAACTGACACGATCCATGCGCTCGCCGTTCAACATCTGTTCCTGGCAAAAGCGAGGAAATCAAATTCCAGCGCGATCAAGAACGGATTCGAGAACTTTCTCTGCTTCAAAAAATTCGTGGGCCAGAGCGCGAGCAGCGCGAGAATGCCTGGCGTAATCGGCATTAATTATTTTCACGGCATCGACAATTTCATCAAGCGAGCGGAACGATAAAAGTCCCACCCTGCCGCCGTAAGTTTTGGTGAAGCCGGTTTCCTGAGTTATAACCGGGCGTCCAGCTGCGAGATAGCATGCACTCCGATCGCTGAACCAGCCTGTGTTTAACCGGACGTATTGATCTTTGGCGACCGTGAATTCACCTTTCGAGCGGCGGATGTAATCGCGGTAGAGCCAGTAATCGACGCTCATTTGCAACGGGCAGCGAAGCCGCCACCCATTTCGTAACAGCCTCGTCTGTGTCTTTACATCCTCGATGTTCGTGGCCAACTCGAAGGGTTCCCCCGATTTCTTCGGGGCTGATGTGAAACGCAAAAATTCGCGCGATTTGCTCCAAAGATATTTCCTGCCGCGCCATGTGATGTCTTTCAACCCGCTGGTGGACCAATTGGCCACCGACGTAAAAGCCGCCGCACGCGGGAGACGCCGGTCTGTTTTCCACAGATCGGTGACTACCGGCTGGCGCGTCGGCAGCCATTTGAAACCGTGCGTCGGAACCGAGAAACTTTTTGTGCCGATGTTTTCGCCAAATGTGAAGAGCGCGCGATGCCGTCCCAAATAATCGATCGTCGATCTTGTGCCCTTGTCGATCTTGATTTGTTCCACGCCCGGATCGCTCTCGATGTAAAGAATGCGATCCGAAACGAGCAGGTCGTCGTTGAGTTCCTGCGCGCCGCAGATGTTCAGGATGGCGTCCGCTTCTCGATAGAGCTGTCGTATCCTTTTTAGCGGCAAGCCGGCGGTCGGGTTGCGCGGCAGATAACGCGCGCAGAATCCCCAGCGGTTTCTAAATTCGAATTCTCGCGACAAGCGATCGAGGACGCGCGCCGCGTAATCGAATTCATTATTTACCTCAAAGGTCTGCGGGTTGTACGGAAGTCGTGCCGAGTCCTCGATGTAATAGACATCGCAACCAAGCCGTTGCAGCCCGACCACATAATGAATGTGCTGCCAGATTACACCCGCGATGGGCATCGAACCCATGAAGCCCATGATCACGATGCGCTTGCGTTTCATGAGAAAGAGAACACCCAACCCGCCTTCGCCTTGGACGGGCTCCGCCGTGGCGAGCGCCCAACGCCCAGCGCCCAACGCCCAATCTTCTGAATTAGACATTCAGCGTTGAGCGTTGAGCGTTGAGCGTTAAACGTTGAGCGTTAAACCGTGTCACAGCTGAAACTGTTTAACTACAACGGCCGGATTTCCCGCGACGACCGTATTCGGCGGGACACTCTTTGTAACCACCGATCCGGCAGCAACAACGCTGTTTTCGCCGATGGTGACGCCTTTCAAAATGACCGCGTTCATGCCGATCCAAACATTGTTCGCGATTTTCACAGGAGCGGTTCTTAATTTTGGGCGCGTCGGACGATCTTTGAAATAAGGCGCCAGAGCTTGCGCGTCGACTAGGCGTTGCGCTGGCTCGAGCGGATGAAAATCGGAATCGGCGATGCCGACGTTCCATGAAACCAGGCAATACGATCCGATCTTGATCTTCTCGTCCGCCATGATCAGCGCGCCGTTAAGCAAAGTAAAATCACCAATGGTGCACTGGCCATTCTCGCCGACAGAGAACGAGCAGCCCGCGTAACAGGAAACATGTTTGCCGATAACGACGGCGCGCGGCTTTTTGCTGCGAAGCTTCCGGAAGATCTGCGCGCTCTCGCAATAAAATCCCTCGCCGAACTCGACGTTGACCGGAATTGGCTCCGGCCACCAGTCACCTTCGACGTGTCGGTCTTCTCTAACGTTGCTCATGAAGGAAATTTTCCGGAAGTATAAAGTTTCGCGTAAATGCCGCGACGTCCGACCAGTTCCGGGCCGCGACCTTTCTCAACGATCCGTCCGTTATCGAGCACGACGATCTGCTCGACGTCATGAACGGCTGCCAGCCGGTGGGTTGCGATCAACGTAGTCCGGCCTCGCATTAGTTCTTTAATTGTCTCCATGATTGCCGATTCGGTAGCCGGATCGAGCGCTGAAGTGGGTTCATCGAGCAATAAAATCGGCGCGTTTTTCAAAAATGCTCGCGCAATGCCGATGCGCTGCCGCTGACCGACGCTCAAATGGCCGCCTCTTTCGCCGACCGGACTTGAATAGCCCTCGGGTAATTGCCGAATAAAATCATCAGCCTGCGCGCGCCGCGCGGCATCGATAATTTCTTCCTCCGTCGCATCGGGCCGGCCATAAGCGATGTTCTCCCGCACGGTGGTTGAAAAAAGCAATGTGTCTTGCAAGACGATTGCGATCTGCGCGCGCAACGTTTTTTTTGTGATCTGCCGAAGATCACGCCCGTCGAGCGTGATTGAGCCCGACGTGGGATCGTAAAATCGCGGCACCAAACTCAGCAGAGTGCTTTTGCCGGCGCCGGTGCCGCCGACAAGCCCCACGATCTGATTGGGATCGATGCAAAGATCGATATCGCGCAACACATATCGATCTTCCGCATAGCCGAAGCTGACCGACTTGAATGCAATAGCGCCCGCAGCAGATGGAATGGCAATTGCATCAGGTGAATCAACCACATCATCCTGGCGATCCAGAACTTCGAAGCAGCGTTTCGCGCCGGCGGTGGCGCCTTCCATTGCCCAAGCCGTGTAAGTAAGCGACTCGAGCGGTTGATAAAGCATCAGCAGATACGCGCTGAAAACAAGAAGCGAACCGAGCGTGAGCGTGCCGGCGAGAACGTGCAGGGTGCCGATGTAATACATCGCTGCCGTGCCGATCACCATCAATGTGCTGATTACCAGGGCGCTGTTTACGTTCGTCAGCGTGAGCCGCAGATTGGCTTGCAAACTTTGCCGGGCTTGCTGATGGAATTGTCGCACTTCAAATTCCTCGCGCCCAAATGCGTGCACCATCCGGATTGAGCTGAGACCTTCCTGCGTTTGCGCAAGCATCGCGCTTTCCTGTTCCTGAATGGAAGTTGATTCGCGCCGGATCCGATGCGCGAAAAGATAAATCGCGCCGGCAATCAGAGGAACAATGGCAAGCGAAACCAATGTCAGCCGCCAATCCAGCCGAAGCATAATGAGGAATGTTGCTATCAGGGTGACGATCGATCCGAAGACGTTTGTGAAACCTTTGTTGTAGATTGTCTGGATGGATTGGGAGTCGTAGGCGACCCGGAAACTGGAATCACTCGAACGTCGCGCGTCGTGATATTTGAGGGAAAGCGATTGCAGATAGGAGTACAGATCCGTGCGCAACTTGAGCAGCGCCTGTAATCCAATTTTCACGAAAAAATAGCTTGTGATCCAATTGATGATCCCCCAAAGGAGCTGTATCGCGACCAGCGCCAGACACAGCAGAGGAATCCAGATCCGCCAGTCACTCCGTATCGGCGGGCCTGCGCGCAGAAAATCGTCGACGATGACTTTAAACGGCCACGGTTTGAGCAAGTTCAGGCCAATGCCAATAAGCGATAGAAACAATCCGAGGATCGTTTGCCCCAGGAAGGGGCGGTAATAACGGAGAACGCGCCGGTAGATTGACATGTGAATTTTGAGATTGCCCGATTTTAGATTTTGGATTGAACTATGGCGAACTGATCGCAGCTTGACATCGAGAGATTCCCCGACTTCGCTCGGAATGACAATATGCATCATTTACTTGAAATCTGGTTTGGTTGGGTTCTGCACGGTGGTTACTGGGGCATCATCGCCCTCATGGCGATGGAAAGTTCCATCATCCCGATTCCGAGCGAGATCGTCATTCCGCCGGCGGCCTTTCTTGCGGCTCGCGGCGATCTCAGCATGGCGGGCGTCATCCTTGCGGGGGCAATCGGATCGTATCTTGGCGCAGCGATCGGTTACTGGATCTGTCTCCTCATTGGACGCCCTCTGATTTATCGCTTCGGGAAATATTTCCTCATCACGAACGACAAACTGGAACGCGCTGAAGTCTGGTTGCAGCGTTACGAAACGGGCGGCGTT
>QHOW01000059.1 GCA_003219435.1 Verrucomicrobiota bacterium
CCGCGAGCGCTTGCGCTTTTTCGTAAGTGCGATTGACGAGAACCAGGCGTTCACAATTCTCAAGGGCGCATTGCCACGCAATTGCATGGCCTGTGCCGCCGCCGGCGCCGACAAGCATTACTCGCAAATCGCGCACATCGACTGAGAATTCGTTACGAATGGCGCGCAGAAAACCTTCGCCGTCGGTGTTTGATCCGATCAGCCTACTGTCCCGAACGCGGATCGTGTTCACGGCGCCTGCGCGACTCGCGGATTCATCTGCGTCATCGATTTGCGTGAAGCCCGCGATTTTGTGCGGCACGGTCAAATTGATTCCGATAAAATCGAGGTCGCGCAGAAAACGCAGAGCTGATCTCAGTTCATTCGCCCGAATATGAAAGCGCGCGTACTGCATGCCGATCTCGCACGCGCGCAATGCTGCGTTTTGCATTTGTGGAGAGAGCGAATACGCGACGGGATCGCCGAAGACGGCGAGCCGGATCGGCGGCTCGATATCGCCCGCCGCCGTTTGCCAATTTCTGTTTTTCATTAAGCCACATTGAGGATACTACGGTCATGCCGGAGAGCGAACACGCGGCGTCTGGGTAGCGCACGCGTCTCGCGTGTTGGCGAGCGCGTCCTCGCGATCGCGGACTTTCCGTTGGGTGTTCTCTGTCACTTCGAGCGAGATTCCTAAGGAAAGTTTCGTTTCGGCGCGACGCCGAAACCAGCACGCGAGACGCGGGCGCTACCCGATCGACCGAACGCGCACACTCACAAAAGTTGTCGATACACGCGTCGCTTTGTAGCTTTGTTCGTTCACATGACCGCCAAAACTGATATGCCTTCAGACTTTATCCGCGACATTGTGGCGGAGGATGTTCGGACTGGGAAATACGAACGGATTCAGACGCGTTTTCCGCCCGAGCCGAACGGTTATCTTCATATCGGCCACGCGAAATCGATCTGCCTCAATTTCGGCATCGCACACGAGTTCGGCGGTATTTGCAACGTGCGGATGGACGACACGAACCCCACGAAAGAAGAAACCGAGTACGTCAATTCCATCATGGCAGACGTGCGCTGGCTGATCAGCGGTTGGGCGGACAAGAATATCGGCGGCGCGCCGCTCTACGCGTCGGATTATTTCGACAGGTTCTATGAGTACGCGGTCGACCTCGTGCGCAAGTGTAAGGCCTATGTGGACGACATGTCGCGCGAGCAAACGGACGAATATCGGCGCATTGGAAAGGAAAGTCCGTTTCGCAACCGGCCGGTCGAGGAAAATCTCGATTTACTCGGCCGAATGAAAGCAGGCGAATTCGCGGATAACACTCACACTCTGCGGGCGAAGATCGACATGAACGCGCCGAATGTCTGGCTCCGCGATCCGGTGCTCTATCGCATCCGGCATGCGTCACATCATCGGACGGGCGACAAATGGTGCATTTATCCGATGTACGACTGGGCGCACACACTCAGTGATTACATCGAGGGCATCACGCACTCGGTGTGCACGCTTGAGTTTGAAGTGCACCGGCCGCTTTACGATTGGATTCTCGACGCGCTCGAACTGCCCGAGCCGCGTCCGCATCAATACGAATTTGCGCGACTCAATCTCACCTACTCGGTCATGAGCAAACGCAAGCTCATCCAGCTCGTCAACGACAAGCTCGTGAACGGCTGGGACGACCCGCGCATGCTCACGATTTCCGGGTTACGCCGGCGCGGCATGACTGCGAGTGCGTTGCGCGCGTTCGCCTACAACATCGGCATCACGAAATATCCAAGCATGACCGACATCGCCTTGCTCGAGCACACGGTGCGCAATGAATTCAATCGCACCGCTACCCGCCGGCTCGCTGTGCTGCGGCCAATCAAAGTTGAACTGACCAATTATCCCGAAGATCAGGTCGAAGAGTTAGATGCCGTCAATAATCCTGAAGACGCAAATGCCGGGACGCGCAAAATTCCGTTCAGCCGCGAGCTTTTCATTGAACGCGACGATTTCATGGAAACTCCGCCGTCGAAATATGTCCGGCTCCGACCCGGTGGGGAAGTGCGCCTCAAATACGCTTACATCATCAAATGCGATGAAGTAATCAAAGACAACGCCGGCAAAGTGACCGAGCTTCGATGCAGTGTCGATCTTGAGAGCAAGTCCGGCGGCGCGACCTCCAATCGCAAAGTCAAAGGCACAATCCACTGGGTGAGCGCGGCGCACGCTGTTGACGCGGAAGTCCGGTTGTATGATCGGCTCTTCACTGTGCCGGAGCCCGACTCCGCCTCCGCCGCAAGCTCCGGCGCGACAGGGTCAGCGGCTGATTTCAAATCGTTCATCAATCTGCACTCGCTCGAAGTGGTGACGGCAAAATGCGAACCCTCGCTTGCCATCGCCCAGCCGGAAGAGCGTTACCAATTTGAGCGCCTCGGCTATTTCGCGCTCGATCTGGATTCCACGTCTGAGAAACAAGTGTGGAACCGGACGATCACGTTGAAGGATACGTGGGCGAAAGAGGCGAAGAAGGAGGTCAGGCAGCCTGCCGGAGCTATTCGACAGGCAAGCTACCCGGCGGCCGAGACACGCTAGCAGCCTATCCTCCGGAGCGCGCGATCGATTCGCGCCAGCATCTTCTCCTTGCCGAGAACCTCCAGCAGATGATACAGGCTCGGTCCCACATTGCTGCCAGTCACAGCGAGGCGTGTTGGATGAACGATTGCGCCGATTTTCACACCGAGATTTGCCGCTGTGGCTTTCAATGTCGCTTCGATTTCGGTGGCATCGAATTTCTCCAGCACGCTGAACGCATCGCGAACTGCTCGTAGCCGTGGCTTGTTCTCGGCAGTGAAATGTTTCGCGACACCTTCCGGGCTGTAATCGAAATCGTCCGTGAAATAGAACCCACAGTATGATGGCAGCTCGTCGAAGGTGTTGATCTTGCCTTTGCACGTTTGCAGCGCCGCGCGGACGTATTCCTCCGGGTAATTTTGGATCTTTACGCCGCTCGACTTTAGCGTCGCTAACGCAAGATCATAAAACTCGGAATCGCTTAGCTCGCGCGCGTATTCGCCGTTCAACCAATGCAATTTATCGGGATCAAACGTGGCATGGCTACGCCCGACATGATTGAGATCGAAAATGCGAATGATCTCTTCGATGTCGATCTTCTCCCGATTATCTTTTGGCGACCAGCCAAGCAGACAAAGATAATTGCGAACGGCCGCCGGCAGATATCCTCTGTGAATGTAGTATTCCACTCGCGCGCCTTCATCGCGTTTACTCATCTTCGAGCTGTCCTTGTTCAGGATCAGCGGAATATGCGCGTAGCGCGGAGGCGTCGCGCCGAGCGCGCGGAAAATCTCGATATGCTTCGGCGTATTCGAGAGATGATCTTCGCCGCGGATCACATGCGAGATTTTCATCTCGAGGTCGTCGATCACATTCACGAAATGGAAAATCCATGAGCCATCCGGGCGCCGGAGGGTCATGTCAGGATGCGTTCCCGGATTGGTCAGATCGAAATCGATCTTACCGCACACGAGATCATCGACGACGACGTGCTCGCGCGGCGAACGAAATCGCAAAGCGCCCTGGTCTTCAAAGATGTGGCCAGCGTCCTGAAGCTTCTTCAGGTAGCGCTCGTAAATTTCCGTGCGCTCGCTTTGCAAGTACGGCCCGAAATCGCCGCCGACATGGGGGCCTTCATCCCAATTCAAGCCCAGCCATTGCAATCCTTCGTAAATTGCGGCCATGGCTTCCTCGGTGTTGCGCTTTGGATCGGTGTCCTCAATGCGCAGCACGAATTTGCCCCTGTGATGCCGCGCAAAGAGCCAGTTAAATAGCGCTGTTCGAGCGCCGCCGATGTGGAGATAGCCAGTAGGCGACGGGGCGAAACGGACGCGGATGTCAGAACTCATCGGAGGGATGGAAGTGTTGGAGTAATGGTAGGGAGAGACCACCGGTCCGTCCATCCAGTTCGGCGCGCCCGGCGGTCGCGCCCTACCATATCCGTTACTCCACAAAGATTTTCCCCGCACGGCGACGAAGATGTCGATCCTGCGCGAGGTTCACCTTGGCGATGCGTGTGGCCGGATCAAGCAGCAAGCGGACACGCTCGATTACTTCGAATCCAATCTCGAAAACATTTTGCGCACGCAGCCATTTCAAGATCTGGCGGCGCTGAAAGGCTAGTGGCAGCTTCCGCAACTCTTTGACCGAAAGGTCGACGCCCATTGCGTTTGGCAATTGGCTTTCGATCCAGTTCTCTTCTTCGGCGGCGATGACAGCGGTTCGCCAGATATTCTGCCGAATGCTACGGCCGAGTGATTTCTCCAAATAAGGAATGATGCGACGGCGAATTCTGTTGCGCAGCAGGGCGAGATTTTTGTTGGACGCGTCTTCGCGGAATTTAAGCCGGCGTTCGCGCACATAGCTGTCGATCTCATCACGCCAGACTGAGAGTAGTGGGCGCACAATCGTCAGATCGACATCTTCGATGCGCCGTGTAGAGACTTCGCGCATGCCAGCCAGTCCGGCACTGCCTGAGCCGCGAAACAGGTTGATCAAAAACGTTTCGACAAGGTCGTCGGCGTGGTGCGCGAGAAAAATTGTGCGGCAGCGTCTCTTTTTCGCAATTTTCGCAAAGACCTTATAGCGCGCTTCGCGCGCGGCGGTTTCGATCGACATATTTTTTCTCTCTGCCAGCGCCCGAACGTTCGCCAAGGCGAGATCAAGACCGACATCATATTTTCCGGCAAGCTTTTCCACAAAGCGCGCATCCGCTCGGGAAGATCGGCCGCGCAGTTGGTGGTCGAGATGGCAAACGATCAGCTTGTGATAACCAAGATCGACTAGCCAATGAAGCAGTGCGACCGAATCGCGCCCGCCCGAAACACCAATGAGATAGCGACGGCGCCGCGGAAATTTCCGCAGCATGTCGGATTCAAACGGAATGCAGCGATGCCTCATTAGTATCAGAGCAGGCCACTACGCGAGAGGCGCGTCAAGCGTTGCTCAGGTAATTGCACGGGCTTCGCGTCGATGGCGGTGTACCATCACCTTTGCAAGCAAAGCGTTCGTTTGCCAGCGGTGAGCATAGTGCGTGCCAAAGCTTTGTGGTTCTGATGTTAGGGGCGAAAATAAAAGCAAATATATTTCCGCGTAGTGGTTAACAACGCCGCGAAACATCTTATGACTTTATGATTATGACAATCACAAAGAGAGAATGAAAGGAAAAATTAAAATGAAAGAAAAAAATAGCATCGACAGAGGGATGATAAAGGGACTTGCAGTAGTGATCCTCGGACTTGGGCTGGTCTTCGGGTTCGGGCCGGCCGCCCGCACGGCGACACCATTGGCCCCGGTAGGAACGAGCTCCGGATTCCAATTCGTCGCAGACGCCTACGGGACCTACGCGATCCTCGGAAACGCGGTTGTCGCAGGCAAGACCGCGGTCTCGACACTGGGACCGTGCGGTATCGTGACGCCACCGGTACACAGCGAGAACACGGTCGCGAGCACAGACGCCCCCCCGCTGTTCACGACCGGCGTCATCAACACGACGGCCGACGGCACCGTGCTGCTCGACGGCACGCTGCAGGCCATGGCCACCGCCGATGTCCACGATGCCAGCCTGCTGGCCGGGGTTATCACCGCGGACGAGGTCGAGGCCGTGAGTACGACCACACATGATGCCAACGGCTTCCACACGAGCGCGGAGGGCTCGACCTTCGTCAACTTGGTGGTGGCCGGGATCCCCATCATCGGTACTCCTGAACCGAACACGGATATCGACCTACTGGGTTTCGGCCACGTGATACTTAACGAGCAGATCACGAGGATAAGGTCGACATCCGCGTCTCTCACCGTGAACATGATCCATGTGTTCATCACGGAGGTGAACATCCTAAATATCCCCATCGGGACGGAAATCATCGTGTCTCACGCTTTTAGCGGCTTGACCTCTGGGGTCGAGGGGACTTTGGACGGGCAAGCGTACGGGACAAAAGCCAGCGTGGGACACGTGGTCACGTCGGGCCCGAGCGCTCTCATAAAGATAGGGTGCTTGGGGACCAATGGCCGCCTTAGGACCAACTCCGTCGCTGAGGTCCAGGTTCCTCCTCTGTTCTCGGTGGGCGAAGTAGTGGATACCGCGCTAGGAACCGTGAACAGCACTTCGGCGGTGGGCGAGCTGACATCAACAGTCCAGGCCGTCGATGTTGTCACGAGCTTGGTGACGGCGAGCTTGGTGAAGGCCGACGCGCACGCTTCAAACATCGGTGGGACCCTGACCTTCAGCGATGACGGCTCGATGTTCGTCGACCTGCACGTCGCCGGGTTCCCGGACATCGGCGATGACGTGCCACCGAACACGAGGCTTCACATTGTCGGGCTGGGAACGCTCTGGCTCCACCGCATTATCCAGACGTCGAACAGCATCGAGGTCCGGATGATCGAGGTGATCGTGACCGAGGCGAATGGCTTCGGGCTCACGATTGGCACCGACATCCAGGTCGCCGACGCACAGGCATCTGTTCACTAGGCCAAGTGCCTGTCGCCGAACGACGACGGCGAAGAGAATGTGAACATGAAGGGCCCCGTTATTATCGGGGCCCTTCCGATGATCTGGAGGGAGGAGATCGTCCTCGCGGCCGGCCGATCCGGCACCGGATCGCGATCACAACATGACTACCTGGTGCGTCGGCGTGGCCCGGCCGGGCGACGGTTGGACAGGACGCCGGGAGCACGTACTTGGAGTCCCCGCTCGACAATGAATGAACGTTCCGGCCGCGCAAGTTGATTCAAATGGCAAAACGATAGTCTGCGATAACCTAGATCGAACAGACGGCGGACCAGTACGATAACATCGCGTCCGTCGGAAACATCGACCAAGTAGCGTCAGTCGGTCGGAAAACTCCTGAAAAATTGCGGTTTAGTTGAATCCAGACGATTTCGTCGTCGCATCCAATATTCGATGCCCGAACATCAGTCTTCGATGGTTAGTCGCGTTAGACAAAAACGGAAGTGAGCGGCGTCTTTAGAGGAAAGGATCAAGGACCTATGAACAATGAAACTACTTACACGCTTTTGGTTCGCTCAGAAGAAAAGAGCCGGGACCTGTTGGAAGCTGCGGTTTATGCGATGTGCATTTTGAGCGCGATTGTCGCGATCTGGCAATTTCTTGAGCAATCAAGCCGGCTTTCTGTTGATGGCCTGGCACTGCGGACGCAGCCCGCGCCCGTCGTCTCGCACCACACTGTGGAACCGCATCTGGATGCGGGATCTTGAGAGAGCGCCGGCAAGCTGCCGGTATATGTTTCGCGCCAAAGGCGCAGCGTTCACTGGCAGCCTGGGGCAACGCGCCAAGGATATGTGGACATCAAAAGCGCCAGCGCTGAAAGCGCGATTCACGCCGAGTGCAGAGATTGAAGCGCGCTTTCAGCGCTTGCTTTTCCCGACAATCGAACTCCTGGGGCGATGCCCCAGGCTAACATGAGACCGCGCCTTTGGCGCTAAACAGATGCTTTTCATCACCGTAGGCGACCGCTCCAACGGATGCGCAATAAAAGCGATTTGACAATGAATGAACGTTCATTCATCTTCCTAGCTTATGTCACAACCCCAGACAGAATCCTCAGATCGGCACACCCAAATTCTTGATGCTGCCTTGGTCTGCTTCGCCAAACGAGGCTTCCATCAAGCCAGCATGCACGACATCAGCGCCGAGGCCGGGATCAGCGTTGGCCTCATTTATCGCTATTTCGAGAATAAGGATGCGGTCATTTCCGCAATGGCCGATCGGCACAAGAGAGAAATTCATGAGGTCCTCAAACGCGCCCAACAGGCGCCGACGCTGCTTGAGTCGCTTGAGATTTTGTTCACCGCGCATTGTTGCGAAGATGCGCCACAACTGGTTTCTGCGTTCGTGGTCGATCTTTACGCCGAGGCCTCGCGCAATCAGCGTGTTGCCGATTTGGTGCGCGACGTTCTACAGACGGCGATGAACGGCGTGACAGATTTGATCGCACGCTCGCCGGAAGCAGACAGCGCCCCGCGTGGTCTAAAGCCCCATGAACTGGCGGAACTAATTTTTGCCGTGTCGCGCGGAATGTTGATGCGCGACGTTTT
The DNA here is from genome assembly GCA_003219435.1 of Verrucomicrobiota bacterium. Lineage (GTDB taxonomy): Bacteria > Verrucomicrobiota > Verrucomicrobiia > Chthoniobacterales > UBA10450 > Udaeobacter. The sequence continues at coordinate 8,108 of QHOW01000059.1, forward strand.
GCAACCGCAGGAGATGACGGCAGCGGAAAGGCGCACCCGACAGCTCGAAGTCACCCGACGGCTGTGGAGTCTTTTATTCAAATCAGAAAATGAACCAGCGTATGCATGACATTGCCAAACCTGTTTCTACTCAAGCCAGAGTGACGTCGAAGCGTGGAGCCTGGGGTATTGCGATTGGGGGTCTCGTTGCGCTTATCATCCTGCTTGTCGGAATCAAGGGACTGCAGATTTCCAAAATGATGGCAGCGGGGAAAGAAATTACCCCACCGCCGGTGACAGTCACGAGCGCGGTGGTAAAGGAGGAGAATTGGGCACCGGTTCTCCCAGCGATAGGCTCGGTTTCGGCGGTGCAAGGCGCGATCGTAGCCACTGAGCTGGGCGGCGTAGTGAGTGAAATCAAGTTTGAAAACGGTGGTGTCGCCAAAAAAGGAGACGTAATCGTGAAACTAGACGCCTCCCAGGAGGAAGCACTTTTGCGATCAGCGGAAGCCGAAGCCGAACTGGCGCGCACGGACTTGGAACGAGCCCAGGGCCTTGCCTCACAAAAGGTGGTTTCGAAGGCTGAACTCGACGCCGCCGAATCGAAATTCAGGAGACTGACTGCCATTGCCGATCAGATGCGCTCTAACATTCGGAAGAAGACGCTGGTCGCCCCTTTCGATGGTCAGCTTGGCATTCGCCAGGTGAACGTCGGGCAGATGATCAATGCCGGTCAGCAAATCGTGCCGCTAACATCGCTCGATCCGGTGTATGTCGATTTTGCGTTGCCGCAGCAACATTTAGCGCAGTTGGCCCAGGGCTTGGAAGTCCGCGTCCGGAGCGATGCCGCGCCTGGCCGTGAATTTAAAGGAAAACTGACCGCGATTAATTCGATGGTCGATCCGGTCACGCGAAACGTCTCTGTGCAGGCGACGCTGGAAAATCCCGATCATGCGCTGCGCCCCGGGATGTTTGCCAAGACTGAAGTTGAGCTGCCGGAAAAACGTCCCGTGCTCGTCATTCCGGGCTCGGCCGTGTCCTACGCGCCCTTTGGTGATTCGGTTTTTGT
>QHOW01000060.1:0-973 GCA_003219435.1 Verrucomicrobiota bacterium
GAGGGTAGAGAACACCGGCTCCTATTCGGACACGCTCACTGAACACGGGATCTACACGTACCAGGTGTGCGAAGCGCGCACCGGGAACTGTTCGAACGAAGTGAACGTGAGGTTCGGCGGCCCGTAGGGGAGAATTAAGCAAGGCAACTTCAATTCAAGGCGGCGTCGCGCAAGCGGCGCCGCCTTTGCTTTATAGCCAGTGGCGCCGGCGGCGGCGGGGCGCGGTCAGCGGCCGCTGCTACAGCGGTCAGTGCGACGAAATTTGTCTTTCGTTTACGCGAAAGAAAAGAATTGCCACATTGAGCAGTAGGCGACGGGGGACGTTTGGACTTGGGTTGAACTCGACCGCTGCTCGATGAATCAGCGAGGCACAAGCTTCTGCGCGGAATGGAGCAAAAGTCATTTTAAGTCTGACTTGATTTCGGCTCTCGAAAAAATTCCACGAAAATTCTTTACTTATCTCCCCGGCCCATTAGAAAACTCAGAGCTTCACTCGTAACTTCGCCAAACGGCGCAAAATTGGAGGACTAAAGACAATGTCGACGAAACTGTTTAGCTATGTCATGCTCCCACTGCTTTTGCTTTTCTGCCCGCCTGAGGCGGGCTCGCAGAACTCCATAGCAGGACCCAAACAGAAGAGCCCGAACGTCCAGACCGGGACTCTGGAAAAGATGATCGTCGCCAGCGGGAGCGTCGCGATGGATGTCGATCTGAATCGGCTGAATGGAATCGGCTCCCCGACGGCAAAACCTGAAACATTGCGTTTCGCCGTGGCCCCTGATTCGTTTTTCACTGTTCTTGTGTTTAACGATGTGTTGCGCGGTCCTGAGCAAGGGTCGATAGCGCTCATCCCGCAAACCGCTGCAACCCTTCCTGCTGCGTTCAGCGCATCCCTCAACCAACTGGTAGTCGAAAAGCTTCCTTCGGGTGAAGCTTTCGATCTTGCCGTGCGCGACGGCAAAACGGGATTCGT
>QHOW01000060.1:1017-26042 GCA_003219435.1 Verrucomicrobiota bacterium
TTGCTTAGCATCACAGATGGAAAGCTTCTGATTTCACAAGAGTTTGCCCAAGCGCTAGGGCACCCTTCGGGAGCCGGTTTGGTGGCTGGAAAAATTTCTATTGGAACGAGCATGCAACCGGTCGAGATCGCAACGGTTGTCAATGGCGCCCTGCAATCGGTGACGATGCCGCCTCTGGAGCGTGCGGCCAGCGCGGGAGAACAGGCTGCCCAGCCTTCGGTTGGAACTGTCCCTGGGCCGGATGTGATCGTTGGAGATCTGCCTTCCGTGGAGCAAGGTGGAAGTAGTGGAAGCTTTGTCGGCCTGGGGGTGGGAACCACTTCCTGTAATAACGGGCAAGAGCCATTGCACTGGTTTGCATTGCCGAATAGCGATCATCCCGTCATTCCGCAGAACCTGTATCGCATGAGCGGTGGAATCAGCAACGACGAGCGGTTCGAGCAAATTGGCCAATCCTGGCTGAAACATGCATTTTTTGCGTCGGAAGGCGACAACTGCGGCTTTGGCTGCAGCACCAATGGTTGCACTACTGGCTACAATCTATACGCTGGATGTTCAGATCCGTATTCCGCAGGCTTAAACTATAGCCAAAATGGGCTGGGTTCACGCGCTTGGGTCAATCCTTTTACCGGCGTCTTCCCAGGATCCCCAAGCCCGGCCAACCACACCGGCCACCACCACACTGGCACGTCGCACCGGGTCACGGTGGCGATGAGCGATCTGGACACAACGCAAAACGCGGGCGCGACCTATTTCGCTGAGGGTCAATATGTCACTCCACATGAATACACCTGGTGCCAGGCCAATCCCGGGCAATGCAACATGTACAACAACGTCTCCTATCGTCAGTTCACCGTTAGCGGCACCACCAATTTCATATTTTCGCCCGTTGGACCCACGGTGCGATCGACCCCTGCCATTTTTGCCTGGACCGGAGCAACCATCAATCAGATCGAGCCCGATCCGGGAAACGATGGGATTGCATTCGTTGGCTATAAAGTGACAAACCCATCCACTGGAGTTTGGCATTATGATTACGCGATCTATAACGAGAACCTGGATCGCGCGATTCAATCCTTCGCAGTCCCTACGGGACGCCGCGTCAGAAATATAGGGTTTCATGCGCCGCCTCAGGAACCTGGATGGGCAAACGATGGAACCGTGGGAAACACGGGATACAGCAGCACTCCCTGGACCTCGGTGGTAACGGGCGGTTCTCTGACTTGGAGCTGCGAGACGCTTGCCCAAAACCCGGACGCAAATGCGATCCGCTGGGGTACTCTCTATAATTTCCGTTTCGATTCCAACCAACCGCCGCAGGATGCACTTGCCGTGATCGGTTTTTTCAAAACGGGAACGCCAATCACGGCTCCCATCCAGGCGCCACAGCGACGCAGTAACTAAATAAAGCCGGCGCTGCAACTCGTCCTCTAATCGGTTGAATCGCGCGACAAATTTGTCTGTCGCGGTTTGCAGCGCGCTTTCGGCATCGAGTTTCCACTTGCGCGCCAGATTGACGACTGCGAAAAATAGATCCCTAATCTTGTCTTCGACGGCTTAGATTGACTTCGCTCGCGCCGATTCATGAAACGCTATCTGCCTTATTGTTGGTGGGGTCGCATTGGCCACGCTGGGGAGCGGAGCGATGCTCTATCGGGCAAAGCGGCCGCAGCTTCTCACTATTCCCGAAGATAAGGTCCTGTCCGGAAAAGGCGGCGCCGAATCGATGCACATTCGCGGCGACCCGGACGCGCCGGTTACGCTGGAAGAATTCGGCGATTTCCAGTGCCCGCCGTGTGGCAATATCGCCGTTTTCATTGACGAGCTGGCGAAAGAGTATGGCCCGCGTTTGCGCATTGTCTTTCGTAACTTTCCGCTCCCGAATCACAAGTACGCGCGCGAAGCCGCGCTGGCTGCGGAAGCCGCTGGTCTGCAAGGCCGCTTTTGGGAGATGCATGACGTGCTTTATCTCGAGCAAGCGGTTTGGAGCAAAGCCGACAACGTGCGTGAATTGTTCGATTCTTATGCGGGAATGATCGGGCTCAATCTCGATCAGTTCAAAGAGGACATGGACGCAGGAAAGACCAAAGCACGAGTCGATTCCGATCATGAGCGCGGTGATTCGCTCGGGGTACAGAGCACTCCAACCGTTTTTATCAATAATCGCGAGCTGGGCCCGAATGATAGAAGACCCGATGGCCTTCGTGCCACTATCGATGCGGCGCTAAAGCGAAAGTCGTAACCAAATGACCGTATTGCGATTCCGAACGATTCTTTATACGGTCGCCGCGATCGTTTCGCTGGCGGGGGTGGCGGACGCAACTTATCTGGCTGTGCAGGCGTTGACAGGCGAGACGCTCGTCTGCGGAGGATCGCCAGATTGTTTCCGTGTGCTGGGCAGCTCATATGCGAAGGTTGGTGGAATTCCGGTAGCTCTGTTCGGCACGCTGGCTTACTTCAGCGTATTCAGCTTCGCCACGTTCGCGGTTTTCGGCTATGCGCGCGCGCGAACGTTTCTCATTCTGACGATCGGTGCGATGTTTCTCGTTACGCTTTGGCTGCTGTATGTGCAGGCCTTCCTGCTCCACGCGTACTGTCGCTACTGTCTGTTCTCGGCGGCGGTCACATTCTTGCTCGCCGGGTTGGTGATTGCTCTTCCGCCTTCGCGGGAATCATTAGAATCCCAGGACGCGCAGGCCTCGTAGGTGCCAGCCATTGAGTGGGCCGGCGACAGTGGCTTCATTTCAAACGATGGCTTAAGTACATAGGACGATGCGCATAGTGGTGGTCAATTGTCAGTTTGGGCGGCGCGGGAGAATCGGATGTCAGGCTGCCCCCGGATGCCCATTCGCTAGGCTGGCAGCCTGTCGACCGAGTCAGCCAAGCTGGCCGACATCCAATTGCGCCTCTTTCAGTCAAACTGACAATCGACGAACACTACCGACGCCGGCCTCGATATCAACCTTGCGGGCGTCATCGTCGGCTGGAGCAGCAATGCCTCGGGCGCGATTCATGCGGCCCAGTGGGATAACTACACCAGCACTCCGCAAGATCTCGGTACTCTTCCCGGCGGTACCGATAGCTACGCCAGAAGCATCAACGCCTCGGGGCAAATCGTCGGCTACGCTACCGTGCCCTGATTTGACGTCGGCGCTTCTCCTGCTTGCGTTGGCATTGCTCGTTAAGACTCAGGCGGCGCTGTAACACCGGCTTGCAGCCGGCGATTGATGAATTGAATCAGGAAAGCAGGAACCCAGGAAGAAGGCAGGCGGACACGAACCACGTGTCGTAAACAGACTTCCAGCCCTGCGTCTCTTATCCGAATCAGGAATCCGAAGAGGCGATCAGTTTCGCGCGCCGCGGATTAGCTAATCTTCGCCAGCTCGCGCTCAACTGGCGCAGGCGCCGGGTTCGGCTTGCGCCGCAAAACGCGATACAGGAACCAAACGATAAAACAATTTACCATCAGAATGAGCGCACTGGACAAACCGGGACGATGCCAAAGATGACGGACTTCAACTGGAATGAGTGCTGAGGTGGCGAAAATCATGAGCAATTCCGCCCAGCGCTGTTCCAAATAGACGCCGATCCCTTCGGTGAAAAGGACTGCCGTGTAAAAGAGCGCCAAAAGACCGGTGGCACGCAGCGTGCCGCCTGCAAGCACTGCTTGCAGGTTGTGAAGCAGAAAAGCCATCGGCTTGCTGTGCTCCATCAGGATCTCGTCCGCTGTCCAGCTTGAAAGAAAATCCATCCAGCGGGTACGCGCATTTAGGAAAAGCAGCGAAATGCCAAGCAAAAGGAGCAGCATACCTTTGCCGATCTTGAAGAGCGCGATCAGCTTGAGATAGCGATGACGGCGCGGTTCCTGCAGAATCACAGGAATGTGCGCCGGATTAGTCATTGCCCAACTCTTCGCCGAAGCTCACTCATTTCGCAATGATCGGATTTTCCCGGCAGCAAATTTCCAATTTGTTGCCGTCCGGATCTTCAAAGAAAAATGCGTAGTAGCCGGGGCTGTAATCGACGCAGACTTCCGGTCCTTCCAGAGTTTTCCCGCCAGCTTCGCGCACCAGTTTCGCGATGCGGTCCACTTCTTCCCGCGTATCGGCCCAGAATGCGATCCGTGTTCCATTTGGCCTATGATTTTTATCTTCGGTGAAACCGAAGAATTCCGAGGGCTTGTCGCCGCCCGCGGAATAAAAAGTATGGAAATCGTCGCCCGGACTTTCGTGAACAAAGCCGAGCTGGGGCAAGAGTTTCCTGTAAAACCTTCTTGCGACTTCCATGTCTTTCACCCGTAAATCGATGTGATCAAAACAACGTGTTCTCATTTTCTCCGCTGTGCCCTTCACCTCAATCCTCCCGGCGCTCCGCCCGGTTGCGATCCCGGGGACGACGCGAAGCGACTGGTGAGGGGCTTAGATTTTCGCTGTTCTCGCCGAACCATCAACTTCAATCCCGACCAGGTTTCATCAACCGCGCACACTTTTACATCGACGAACCCAAGCGGCAGCGCAACGGCGCGGATCACATCTTCAGTTACATCACTGGGCACGCCAGCCGATTTTTTCGGCCACGAAACCCAAAGCGTTTCAGTGTCTGGAAAATTCTTTCACCAATGAGTTAGTTGTTTTTCGAGTTCACTCCGCCGTGTTGTGAAAAAATGGTTGCCGGTAACCGGCCGGTTGATTAATGACTGTGACGGTCATCGCCGGCTTTATTCCAAGTTTTTGCGCCAGTGGTGTGCCAGAATAACCGGCCATTCCGAACTGCTTTAGCGGAGCAGCAGGTATTTGCAAGATTGAAGGCACAGTGCGACTAGCGAGCAGATTGTTTAGCCGAGTAACATCTGCAATGGTCATTCCGAGGGAAGTCGGGGAATCTCTTGCTGTTAAGCTGAACTGAATAATAAGAGATCTTTCGACTGCGCTTCGCTTCGCTCAAGATGACAACAGATGGAACCAATGATCGAGTGCGAAGCCTGACTAAGTTCCGGATCGCCAGTCTCGTCGCGTTGTCGCTCTTCTTCCTGACATCTTGCGGCAATCGAAGCAACGCTGTCTCAGGAACGATTGAAGTGGATGAGGTGCACGTGGGACCGCGCAGCGGCGGGCGCGTGGAAAAGATTTTCGCATGGGAAGGCGACAGACTGCATGCCGGACAGCCGATCGTGCAACTGGACGCTTCCGAACTGCATGCACGCCGCGATCTTGCCGCCGCGCAAATTGACACCGCGATTCATGACGCTGATGCGCAACAGGCGCAGTTGGAATTTCTGCGCGACGATGCGCGGCGTCAGCAGGATTTGCTCAAGCGCAAAGTGGTTTCCCCAAGCGACGCAGAGCGTGCAGACAGCTCCGCCAAAGCACAGGAGAAAAATGTCGCAGCGGCGAAGATGCGGGTCGCGCAGGCGCGTGCACAACTCGCCGATATCGATGCGCAATTAGCGGAAATGCAGGTGGTCGCCCCCAGCGATTCCATTCTGGAGGTGCTCAGTGTGAAAGTAGGCGATGTATTGCCGGGAAACCGCGAAGTGGCGACGCTGCTTCTACCGCAGCATTTGTGGGTGCGGGTCTATGTGCCGGAGCCATGGCTGGGATTGATCAAAATAGGCGACCACGTTCGCGTGCGTGTCGATGCGTTTCCCGGAAAAGATTTCGATGGCGTTGTCGAGCAGATTAACCGCCAGGCCGAATTCACGCCGCGCAACGTCCAAACCGTGGCAGATCGAATCAAGCAGGTATTCGGCGTCAAGATTCGACTCCCGAGCGATGAGGAGAAGTTGCGCGCCGGGATGGCGGCTGATGTTTATTTTCCAAATGTGAAATGAACTGAAGAACCACGAATCCGCCTTCGCTTGAGACTAGGGCGTGACATGTGAACACAAATGCGCACGAACGTTGGTTCGGATCTCGTTTCCTGGATGTCGGCCAGCTTGGCTGACTCGGCAGGCAGGCTGCTAGCCTGCCGAATAGGCGTGGGGGCAAGCTGGCAGTCTGACATCCGATTCTCCCACGCTCCCCAATGACAATAGACCGACACTACCTTCGTGGGCAGACATCGCGATTTTGAGTTTGTCTTACCTCGGTGTTACACGGTAAACATGGATACGACATTCACCTTCAGAATGAGCACGAGACAGCGGGCGAAGCTGCGTCGGCGTGCGAAACTCTCCGGGGAGTCGGAGGCCGAATTCTTGCGAGATGTTCTTGAGCGAGAGCTGGACGATCGGCCAATGGGCGAACGCATAGGCCATCTCGCCGGGACAGTTTCGCTCAAGGGGGTCCGTTTGGATCCGTGGCGTGCGCAAATTAAGGAGAGAAACTGGCGCGAGTGAAAGTCTGGTTGCTCGATACCGGACCGCTCGTAGCCTTTCTCGATGCGAGCGATTCGTATCACGATCGCGTTCGCGCCCGGCTGAGCGCGCACCGAGGTGGATTCTGCACAACAAGTGCAATCATTTTCGAGGCGATGCACTTCCTTACTGTGCGCTTGGAAGCGGCGGAGCGGCTAGTGATGTTTCTTTCAGTAAGTCGGACACAGATCCTCGATCCAACAGATCAACTTGCGCACTGCATTTCATTAATGCGCAAATACGCAGATACGCCAATGGATTTCGGCGACGCAACACTGGTCTGGGCTGCACACGCTGTTCGGGTTTACGATATTTGCACCATAGACATTCGCGGCTTCTCGATTTTTCGCGCAGCATCAGGAAAGCGTTTCAAATTGGTTCTATCATGAGTGAACCGATGATTGAGTGCAAAGGGCTGACGAAACGCTTTGGCATATTCACGGCGGTCGATCATGTTTCGTTTTCCGTCGGAAAAGGATCCATCTTCGGCTTTCTCGGCCCGAACGGTTCCGGCAAATCCACCGTGATCCGGATGTTATGTGGAATTCTTGAGCCGAGTGACGGCACTGCGCGAATCGGTGGGTACGACATCGTGCGAGAGATGGAGCCGATCAAGGAGATGATCGGCTACATGTCGCAACAATTTTCGCTCTACGATGAACTGACGGTAAATGAAAATCTCATTTTCTCCGGTAAACTTTACGGGCTGCGCGGGCGGCAACTGAATCAGAAACGCGATGAATTGATCGCGCTCACACATCTGGAACCGTACAGCGACCGGCGGGCGGGATTGCTTTCAGGTGGCTGGCGTCAGCGCCTCGCCATGGCCTGCTCGCTGATGCATAAGCCAACGGTGCTTTTTCTCGACGAGCCTACGGCTGGAATCGATCCCGTCGCACGGCGCGAGCTTTGGGATTTGCTCTTCGAGTTCGCCGGCAAAGGCATGACCCTTTTTGTGACAACCCATTACATGGACGAAGCGGAACGCTGCGATCATGTCGGCTACATTTACATGTCGAAATTGATCGTGTGCGGCGAGCCCGATGAATTAAAGAAAATGCCCGAGGTGAATCCGCCCGGAACACGGCGGCTCGATGTGACCTGCGATCACGTGACGACGGCGTTGCAAGCCATGCATCAAATGCGCGGTGTGCGCAGTGCCACGGTGTTTGGTCAATCGATGCATTTGCTGGTGGACGAAAGTGTCAAGCGCGCTCAAATCGACGAACAATTGCGTGGCGTCGGTGTCAGTCACTCCGAGATTCACGAAATCGGTCCTTCACTCGAAGACGTGTTCGTCGAGCTTTCCGCCAAACATGCGACGGAACAACAGAAGGCCGCGTGAGTTCTAGCTACAGATGAACACAGATGAAACACAGATGAGTTGCAGAGCGTTCAGCTGCCTGCCTTATCCTGAATCTGTGACAATCCGGGTTTATCTGTGGCCATTTTTTGCCGCGACAGAGAAATGAAACGCAAACCTTTTCGCGGGCTTGGCGCAATTCTCTTCAAGGAATTCATCGTCGTCTGGCGCGATCCCATGACGCTCTTCTTCATGTTTTTTCCGCCCCTGATCGAGATGATCGCGTTCGGATACGCCCTCGACAATGACGTCAAACACATGGCGACCATCATCCTGAATGAAGACCGCACGGTGGAAAGCCGTCAGTTAATCGATCGTTTCGTGAACACACAAACGTTTCGCGTGGTGGGAGAGGTCCAAAGCCTGGAAGAAATGAAAAGCGAAATGCGCAAGGGCCGCGCCTACGTCGGGCTGGAAATTCCGCCGACGTTCACGCGCGACCTGCGCGCCGGACGCTCCGCGCAGGTCCAATTGCTGGTGGATGGATCGAATTCCACCACCGCGCTGCAAGCGCTCAACACAGGTATGGGCGTAGCCCTGACTCAGTCCGTGGAATCGCTTCTTCGCGAAACGGGGCGGCGGGATGTCCCCATCGATATACGTCCGCAGATGCTTTACAACCCAGCAATGCGTAGCCCAAATTTTTTTGTGCCGGGGGTGATCGGGGTTGTTCTGCAAATCGGCACAACGGTGGCGACGGCCATGGCGCTTGTCCGCGAACGAGAGCGGGGGACGCTTGAGCAATTGCTGGTGAGCCCATTGAGCCGGGCAGGGCTGATGCTCGGCAAACTTGTTCCCTATTTGTGCATTGGCATGGCCATGGCGACGATTCTTTTCCTCATCATGCGCTTTGTCTTTGATGTTCCGATCGTAGGCAATGTCGTTGGAATGATGTTTTCAACTCTGGTTTACGTTTTCGCGCTGCTCAGCCTTGGTTTGCTCGTCGGAACCAAGGCCACAAACCAAATGCAAGCGTTGCAGATGTCGATGGTGTTCCTCTTGCCGAGCGTCTTTTTCTCCGGCTTCATTTTTCCGCGGGAAACCATGCCCTGGATTTTTTACGCGCTGGGCGCGCTCTTCCCGACCACTTATTTCATCGCGCTGATGCGCGCGATCATTTTGCGTGGCGCACATTTTTTCGAATACTGGCCGAACCTTGCCATCCTTATCCTGATGTCGATCCTGCTTTTCGTACTTTGCGCTTTGCGGTTTCGAAAGAAGATCGCTTAACGCCGGGCGCGATCCGGGAAATTTGGTAGGGCGCGACCGCCGGGCGCGCCGAGGCGAATGGACGGCTCGGCGATCCGTCCCTACGATCTACGAGATAACTTCTGGGGTTCTCACGTGTTCATACGAGTCTTGCTTAGCGCCCTTAGGGTTTGTATCGCCGTCGTCGCAATCTTTGCGCTACTCTGGTGGTTCGGGGTGAGAATGCCGGGAAAAAATATCTCGAATGCGGCGTCGCTCTCATCGGCTGAAATCGAGTTACGCGGCGAACTGATTGCCGATGTGCAAACGCTCGCAGGTCAAATCGGCGAGCGAAACATGGCGCGCTATCCGCAGCTCAGCGCGGCTGCCGATTTCATCGAGACTTCATTTTTCCGCGCCGGGTTGCAACCGCGGCGCGACAGTTACGATTTGAATGGGCGAGCCTGTCACAATATCGAGGCGGAAATTCGTGGCGCGCGTCCGGAGATCATTCTCATCGGCGCGCATTACGATTCGGTGTTCGGATCGCCCGGCGCCAATGATAACGGCAGCGGCGTTGCTGCAATGCTTGCTCTCGCGCGCCGATTCGCCGGGAAGCCTGCCCAGCACACATTACGCTTTGTCGCGTTTGTGAACGAGGAGCCGCCTTATTTTCTAACAAAGAAAATGGGAAGTTTCGTTTACGCCGGGCGATGCAAAGCCCGCGGCGATCGGATTTCAGCCATGATTAGCCTGGAAACGATCGGATATTTTTCTGATGCGCCACATTCGCAGACTTATCCGGCGCCCGGCTTGGGCGTGTTTTATCCCAGTGTTGGCAACTTCATCGGTTTCGTCAGCAACGTTCCTTCACGTAATCTGCTCCGTTGCGCCATCGCTCTCTTCCGAAAACACGCAAAGATTCCATCTGAAGGGGCGGCGCTGCCAGCGTTTATTCCCGGTGTGAGCTGGTCGGATCAATGGTCGTTTTGGCAGCATGGTTATCCCGGCATCATGATCACCGACACGGCGCCCTTTCGTTATCCGCACTATCACGGCGCTACCGACACGCCCGACAAACTCGATTACGATCGCTTCGCGTTGGTCGTGAGCGGGATGAAAAAAGTAATCGAAGAACTTGCTGTCGCGCCGCGATGAGAATGGTTGGGTAGCGCGCGCGTCTCGCGTGTTGGTTGCGGTGTCTCGCCGCAACAATCTTTTCCTGTGCTTGCATCACGGAATCCGACGACGTTTTAAGAAAAGTTCGCGATCGCGAGGACGCGCTCGCCAACACGCGAGACGCGTGCGCTACCCGGATGCGCCGCTATAACCCGGCAGGCGAATTCGTCTTCGCCAGCAACCAGTCGAGGGCGTGATAGAAGTCTGCCAATCCGGCTCCTTCGATTGGGTCGTTGTGATAAGCGCCGCGGAGCGAGATCACGCGCTTTTCGCCAGCGTAGGCGTCAACTACCAGCCGGTGAAAGGGAGGCGGGACCATTTCATCTTTTTCCGCGAGCAAGAAAATCGCCGGCGCATGAATCGCCTTCGCGTTTGAAATACTGTCGAGATCTCGGGGAATCTGCAACGCCATAGGACCCGCCAGCAGCCAGAGATTCCACCAGCCAAACTGACGCAAGATCATTTGGCACAACGGCGGAGGATTATGCAAAATCAGTCCGGTGACGGGACGCTGCGCAGCCACGTGAAGCGCGGCGGTCGCGCCGATGCTCGCGCCGAAGAGCACAATCGGTCGTCCTCCTGCCTGACGTTTTAGTTCATCAAACGCCGCGAGCGCCGCCGGGCCAATCCGGGAAAGGCGCGCCGGTCCGGTGCTGCGACCAAAGCCGGGATAATTCACTCCCCAGACTTCAACGGCGCGATCGTTCCATTCTTCAGCTTCCGCTGCCACCCAGCGATCCGCGCGATCGGCATTCCCGTAAAAGCGCAAAACATAGATGTCCGCACCGCCCTTTTCTTGGGCGCGGTGCGATTTTGCCGTCCACACTTCCAATTGACCGTTCTGGAAGGGCAACATTTTGCGAACCGCCCCGTTCGCATCGATCGGGGCGGTGGTCGGAAAAAGAATCAGATGATCGGGCAAATGACCGAAAAACATCACAGCCAAATATATGACGCCGACCGCGATCCACTGCCACAGACTGCCGAAAATTCTTCTTAGCCTCACATCTGTTTAGGCAGCGGACTTTAGCCCACGAAACACACGAATGACACGAAAAGAGGCGGTAAGATTGTGAGCAGAAAGAGAACCCGCCAGTTCTTATCTGGAAATTTCGTGTCTTTTCGTGTGTTTAGTGGGCTAAGCTATGACTTCCGTCGCATTGGCGTTTGCCGCTACGGATCAATCGCTCTCGTCTTTGAGCATCGACTTGATTTGATCGCGCAATTCGGGCGAATTTTCGTGTCGATGGGCTGAAACAGCATGCTCCACCGCCGCATCGAGCACTTCATCTTCCGTGCCCGAGATTTTCAGCGAGCAATTCTTCTCGCTCGGATAATCCCTGCAATCGATCGATTTTCTTTGACCTCCCATTGTGACCTCCAGTTTGATTAACTCTTCTTTAATTCGGCTAAATCTTTAAGCACTTGCTCGCTGTGCTCGGCAGGCTTGACGCCGGTGTAAACCTTGGCGATCTGCCCCTCGGGATTGATGATGAAGGTATTGCGCGCGGCGAGCTTTTCTCCCTTGTAGTCCATCACCGATCCATATTCGGTTGACACCGTCGCATCGGGGTCAGCCAGTAACTTGAAATTGAGCCCTTCCTTGGCACAGAAATCCTTGTGCGATTGCGCAGTATCGACACTGACGCCGAGAACGACTGCCTCGGCCTCCTCGTACTTCGTGAGGTCGCGCTGGAAATTCCTTGCTTCCAGCGTGCAACCGCTTGTGAAATCTTTCGGATAAAAATAAAGCACGACCCATTTGCCGCGGTAACCTTTCAGACTGACCTGACTGCCATCGCTGGTTGTTAAACTGAAATCTGGCGCTGGCGTTCCGGCCGCCGGTTGCTTTTGCGTCTCAGCTGCTTGCATGAAGGTCAATGTAATAAGTCCGACAATTGTTGATAAGAATATTCTGTTCATTTCGGTGTCTCCAATTTGCCTCAGGAAATTATCAGAAATCCCCCGTAATCAAAGCGTCAAGATTGACGCATTGCCAAGCGGCGACAGGAAAGACTTGCGCGCGACCGTGCGTTAGGCTCAAAACTGTGGCAAATGGCCAACGTGATCGCGTCGCCCAATGCTGAAGTGAAGCCGGTAAGGTTGCTGCTCGGCTTGGTCGCCTGCGCCGGTCTGGTCATCTCATTCTTTACGCTGCTGTTGGGCTTTACGTCCATTCCGGCAAACTCCGTCGGGGTGAAGACGCGCTTCGGCGCTTACCACGACCTTGTAAATCCCGGTCTCGCTTATGCGATTCCGTACGTTGACGAGATTCACGTCGTACCGACGCAACGGCTATTGAAACTCGAATTTGGTTTCACCTCGCCGAACGCAACTAACATTTACCAGGGCGACATGGAACCGGCGGAAACCGAGACGATGATCACCGGCGATCTCAACACCGCCCTTGTGCCGTGGGTGGTGCAGTACCGCATCACCGATCCAAAATTGTACCTCTTCGGTGCGCGCGAACCGGAGAAAACCTTACGCGATCTTTCCGAAAGCGTGATGCGGGAAGTGATCGGTGATCGTACCGTTGACGAAGTACTCACGATTGGGCGACACGATATTGAGACGTCAACTTTGAAACGTCTGGCCGACCTGAGTTCGCAGTACGGCCTGGGGATTCAGATCCAACAAGTACAACTGGCAACGGTGCGTCCGCCGCCTGTGGTGCAGGCTGCCTTCAACGAGGTCAACCAGGCGCAACAGGAGAAGCAAACCGCGATTAACCAAGCTTGGGCAGTCTATAACGACGCCGTTCCGAACGCGCGCGGTCAGGCGAAGGAACGGGAGAAGCAAGCCGAAGCGTATGCCTTCCGTCGCGTAAACGAAGCCAGAGGCGAGGCGGAAAAATTCTCGCTGTTGCTCGCCGAATATCGCAAAGCGCCGGAGGTGACTCGTCGCCGTCTCTATCTCGAAGCGATGCAGGCGATTTTGCCCAGCTTGCAAAAGAAAATCATCATCGATGACAGCTTGAAGAGCATTCTCCAGACATTACCGCTGCTGCCAACGGAGCAGCCCAGGACGTCGCCATGAACGTGATCGATGTGACTCCACGACCTGCGGCCCTCTCGGCCATCGTGCGATTTTTGCAAAGCCCGTTGATGTCGATTGTGGGCGTTCTTTTCATTTTGACCGCGCTAAAATGGGGAACGTTGCTCTTCGTTGTCCATCAATACGAAACAGCCATCGTCACGCGTTTCGGCAAAATCATTCGCACCGTCACGACGCCTGGGCTGAAGATAAAACTTCCAATCATCGACAAACTGCAGCGATTCGACAAACGCATCCTCGCCTGGGACGGACCGCCAACCGAATGTCCCACCAAAGACAAGCTCTACATCATCGTCGATTGCTTCGCGCGATGGCGCATCAGCGATCCATTTCTCTATTACAATCGCCTCAACGACGAGCGCAGTGCGCTTTCACGTCTCGATGACATCCTCGGCAGCGAAACGCGCACTGCCGTTGCGGCGCACGATCTCGTCGAGATTATTCGGGTGACCAAAGGGCGAAAGCCATTGCGCGATGCGGAGCTTGAGAAAAGCGGCACGCTTCTGCCCAGCTCGATTCCCGATGTCGAGTTTGGCCGCGGCGAAATCGAGAAACAGATCACCGAACGCACCCGGCAAAAGATCGCCGACTTCGGCATCGAATTACTCGATGAGCGCTTTAAGCGCAGCAAATACAATCCAGCGGTCGCCGAGAAAATCATCGAGCGCATGTCGAGTGAGCGGCATCAGATCGCCGCGCGATTCCGTTCCGAAGGCCGTGGCGAAGCCGCGAATATCAGCGGCCAAAAAGAAAGCGATGTTGCCGCGATCAGTTCTACTGCCACCAAAAATGCGCTCGAGATCGAAGGCAGAGCCGATGCCGAAGCGGCTTCCATTTATGCCGCAGCGTTCAATCCTCCCGAGGCACAGGAACTTTATACTTTTCTCCGCAGCCTCGACGTCATACGCGCCGGATTTGAAAAGAATACCACGGCCGTTATTTCGACGAATAGCGAACTCGGTCGATTGCTTAAATCCATGGCGCCAGCCAGCGCAGCTCCAAAGCCCACAGGGCCATAGCGAGGTTCGCTGTTTTGGTTTCACAAATCTGGACGATCGGACATTCGACGCGGACGATCGACATCTTCATTTCGTTGCTGAAAGAGAACGGAATCAAGTTGGTTGCCGATGTGCGAAGCTTGCCGGGATCGAAGCGCTATCCGCAGTTCAACAGGGAAATGCTCGCAAAATCGCTCACAGAATACGGAATCCGCTACGAACATTTTCCTGAACTAGGCGGCCGACGAAAAGCAGGAAAGGATTCGCACAACAAGGCCTGGCGCAACGCTTCATTTCGCGCTTATGCCGATCACATGGAAACCGAAGAATTTCGCAATGGCGTTGAACGTCTTCTCGACGTTGCGAACAAGATGGGGCCGACTGCGATCATGTGCGCAGAAGCGGTTTGGTGGCGCTGTCACCGCGCGCTGATTTCCGATTTCCTGAAAACACGCGGTGTTGAAGTCGTGCACATTCTCGACGCAAACAAAACCGAACCGCATCCGTACACGTCCGCGGCGCAAATTGTAAATGGCGAATTAAGCTATGCGGGGTAGTTCAAGGAGCGGCGGCTTTCCAGCCGCCGCCGCAGGGCGCCTTGGAAAGCGCGCCCTTCCTTGGTCAGCGAGGAATCGGTCACGCGGCCGAGAAAAAGACTAATGCCGGCGGCTTTCGCGCCATGTGCGGTGTGCGACGTAAGCCGGCACCGGCGGCGCGAGCTTCTCGCGTTCCATCATTCGCTCAGCCAACCAGTGAAACCACTCGGAGCCCGTCTCTCGGTTTAGCGAGTGGCGCCATTCCTCGGCCCAAACGCGAAGCTTCTGCCAGGAAAGAAGAATGGGACCGCTAAAGAAATCATCGACCAGATCAAGCGTGAGCTCACGACGAAATAGCAACACACCGATGCTTTCCCAAGTCAGCGAAACCAGATAGACGGCATCTTCCCCGTCAGGTCCGAGCACTTCGCGGATTTTCTGTGCATCCGCCCCATCTGGCAGGGAAAGCACGCGCCTGAGAGCACTCGTAAATGCCGGACTCTGAAACGAGCGCACCAACTCAAGCATCGCGTCGCGTCGGCGTCGCTGGCGGTAATATCGGATTTGCGCCGCTGCGAAAATGACGCCTGCCGTTACCGCGAATGCGTTGATGAGGTTTGCAAAGGTTGAGACGTCCATTTCAGCGTGGATCGGTCACGCGCCCGAGAAAAAGACACGCGCCGCTTGGAACATACTGGATCGCATAGAGGAATGGGCGATCGACTTTCACTTCGACCGGGGCCGGGCGTTGTATACGGGCGCTTCCAGCCATCATCGCCACGGCCGTGGCCGCGGCTGCCTCCGTTCCTTTCTCATCGACCGCGATAAAGGTTTTGTGAAAGACCTGTGAGATATACAGATAATCATTCGGCTTCCGCGGCGCCATTCGGTCGAAATTGGCGCTGCCCCGCGGTTGATCGAATGCCGTCTTCATCCCGAGCGCTTCGAATTTTTCTGCCAGCGCAATCGTTGGCAGCTCGATCTTGAACTTTGGCAGATGAAGATCGATTTCCTCTCGCGTTTCGAGCTTAGCGCATTCTGCCAGCATCTCCGCGGTCAGGTTCGATTCCAGTGCGCGCAGACTCTTTACGTCGTCGGGAAGTAGAACGAGGAATTGGAGATCATTACCTGCGTAAGGGAGACTCACCGCCCTGAATCCGTCGCGCTTCGCATACCCAAAATGACGATCCATTTTTCGCATCATCGGAACATCGACAGACGCGCCGCCGTGAATATGGAATGGTTCCGGCTTCGTTGCGTTGTCGGAGAACGGATCGGCCCACGGCGCCTTTAGATAAAGCGCATTCGCCAGGAGGAGTCGCGTTGTTTCGTTAAGTGCGCCGGCGGGAACGAGATCGCGAATCCGGTTACGGGTTTGATCGGCGACCCATTTGTTGATGCGCTGAGTGGCTCCGGAGGCATCGGCAACGAAATCGATTGGCTCAAATCCCGCGCCGTAATTTTGTTTCACAACCGACAGAAAGGCCTGGCGAAAATCGTATCCTTTTTGCGCAAAGAGTCGATTGGCGATAACCAGTGTGATCGGTTCGCTTGGGCCGCCGAATCTTTTCGATTGCTTTACGAGTTCCGCCGTCTTTGCGCTCATTTCTTCGAGCGAATGCTGGAGCGAAGCGAATGAGGCCGGCACGGCATTATCGTTTTTTGGAAAATGCAAAACACCCGCCATTTCCTCGCGAGTCTCGCCGTCTGCGCCGGCGAACGTCATCGCCAGCGCGCTTTCAATTGAGTAGGGTGAAACGCAGAGGTTCTCGTTGCCCGTTGCGAGCTGGCGGTGAAGATCGACGGCCAGTTGGTTTGTGGCCGTCGCTGCGAGACCGTAGTCTGTTGCGCCATAGGACATGGCGGCAACCAACGCGCCGAGTACCTGCAAGATCAAAAAGCGTTTCATGCGAACCATGAAACACTGAAATTGCGAACGTTGCGATGACTTTTGGAATGCGGCAAGATGTCTGTGTTTAGCGCCAAAGGCGCAGTATTCAATACCGAGCCTGGGGCAACGCCCCAGGATTCATGGAAGGCCAAACATCACGGTGAAAGCGCGATTCACCACCGGCCAAGTACAAAAGCTGGATGAATCGCGCTTTCAGCGCTTGTTTACGGAGCAATCAGATTCCTGAGGCGATGCCCCAGGCTAAAAGTGAAATAGCGCCTCTGGCGCTAAATAGATACGGCGACATGTCGCCGCATTAAAAGCGTGCACATCTCCGTGCACTCCAAATTCTCCACCGAGATCAGTGCAAATGTTTTTTGAAATCACCCAGAGCAGGCATATTGCTCGCCAATTCGTAAGCCGATGGCCGCCGCGCAGCGAAAACCGAATTTGATCTTCTTTTTGCCGGACCAGCAAAGAGCGGACACGATCGCTTGCTATGGGGGCAGGAAAGTTCATGCGCCCAATCTGAACAAGCTTGCTTCTGAGTCGGTGGTGTTCGAGCGAACCTACGTTACCCATCCAGTCTGCACACCCTCACGCTCCTCGCTCATGACCGGGACGTGGCCGCATATCAACGGATGCACCCGGAACAGCGTTCCGCTCGATCGGCGGTTCCGCAGTTTCGCTGAACTGATGGACGATAAAGATTATCGAACTGCGTACATGGGGAAATGGCACCTTGGTGATGACGGGCCGGCGCGCCGAGGATTTCAGAAATCGATTTCAACGGACGAGCGAGGGGACTACACCGCTTTCCTCCTCTCAAAGGGAGCGACTCCGGACAAGGAAGAAAAGACATTCTCGGAGCTGGCTATCAGCAATCTGCCTGTCGAACTGTCGAGGCCGAAATTTCTCGAAAAGCACGCGTGCGACTTCATCGAAAAACATTTTCGCGATCCGTTCATCCTTGTAGTCGCATTTGTGGAGCCTCATTCGCCTTACAATGGGCCGCTGAACGATGAGCATCCGCTAAGCGAGATCGATCTCGATCCTACCGCCACGCTTCCCGAGAGCGAAAATATCCCTCTGCGCTATCGGCTTATGCGGGAATGGCAGCAAGCCAGAGCGATTCTTGATCGGCAGCGCCTGCCGCATCCGTTTTTCTTTGGGGTCACACCCGACGAATATCGTAGCATTAAACAGCGCTATCTGGGGTTGGTTACCCTGGTCGATCAAAGCATCGGCGCCGTTCTTGGCTGCCTGGAGCGATTTGGCTTAAGCGACAACACAATCGTCGTGCATACGAGCGACCACGGCGACAGCCTGGGCGCGCATCATTTGTTTGCAAAAGAAATGATGTTCGAAGAAGCGGCGCGCGTTCCTTTTCTGGTCCGACTGCCTGGCCAAACACGCGGCAAACTCGTTCCCCAACCGGTGAGCCACATCGACTTTATCCCAACGTTGCTCGATTTGCTCGGTCAGCCCAGGCATCCCCAGTGCGCTGGCAAGAGCCTGTTACCGGTAATCCACGAAGAAGCGCTGTCGCCGGAAAGCATCTTTATCGAGTGGGCTCCAAACCGAACGAAAGTCAAAAAAGGAAGCTCATTGGTGCCCCGCCGCATGATCAAGCGCGCGGTCGAGGAATCCACTCGGACGGTCGTGTCTCCGGAAGGCTGGAAGCTTTGCCTGCGCGACAAGGATTTAAACGAACTATACAATTTGAAAGACGATCGCTTGGAAACACGCAATCTGTACTCAGACCGACAATATGCATCGGTGATCTCACGTTGTGCCGGCGAAATTCACCGTTGGCAAGAATCCACAAATGATAGGCTGAAAATCTGAGCGAGCGAGTCAGAACTTCGTGAAGGGCAAGCTGTGTGCTCTCCAGAAGCAAAAAGCCGCCAGGCTGTGAAGCATGGCGGCTAATTGTGAATCCGCTATTATAATATCGACCTTTTATTATTAGTAAATAACCCCTATCATTGCTTCGTCTAAAGGCGGCGGCATCGTAAGTGACCCGTTCCCTTTAAGGTTCGCATAAGCACCTGTGCCACTTACAATCTGCCACCTTCCCTCAGGTGGGTCAGTGGCAAATTGACATTGCTGATGAATAATGATCGTTCCATCTGATGCTATCAGCGTAACCACGCAATGAGCTCTGATACCATCAGCATTAAGGTCAACGTGCATTGTAGTATCCCCTGAAATTGTAAGGGCCCCGGTTGTGGTAAAGGTCCCCGTTACATCGGGAAATCCCGAAAAATCATATACAGCAGTGATGGTAACCGGTGTGGGCGTGGAAGCCGACACGGAGGGCGCCGAGCCCATCGCAAAGCAGCCAAGCACCAGCAGAATTGATGTGAATGTAATGTTTAATTTTTTCATCTTTAATTTTCCTTTTCTTGTTTTGGCCTTGTTTGGCTCCTCGTCATGAGGGAGTCACTTCTGGCCTTTCACTGATGTACTGCGCGAGATTTGGCCGGGTGTTACGCGAAAAATTGAGGAAGACTTAAGAACCGCGGATTGCACGGATGCAACGGATGGATTCTTGGCTGGCGTCTGACACAGACGCCCTACAGTTGGGCGCTCGATTCGGCGCGCCCGGCGGTCGCGCCCTACCACT
Source organism: Verrucomicrobiota bacterium (assembly GCA_003219435.1). Lineage (GTDB taxonomy): Bacteria > Verrucomicrobiota > Verrucomicrobiia > Chthoniobacterales > UBA10450 > Udaeobacter. The sequence continues at coordinate 20,214 of QHOW01000060.1, forward strand.
CCTTCTGAATCATGTCTGTATCTGTGTTATCCGTGTAATCCGTGGTGAAGTTTTACTTCGGCGCGAGGGAGGCGACGATTTTAGACACGAATTCCACCAATGGTCACAAAGTTCGCAGCGCATCGACGCAACCGTTAGAGTCGGTTCGTGTGAATTCGTGAAATTGGTGTCTCTACTTCAGCGCAACCGGCTGTTTTGCTTGTTCCAGGATTTTTTCAAAGCGCGGGTCGCCGCGCAGAGGGTCCCACCACGGAAACAGTTTCAGTCCACCATAACTGAGAGGGCTTGGGAGGCGGATGATGCTCTCCAGCTGTTCAAAAGCGAGATCTTTGTCGCCCACCCAGGCGGCGATCATGGCCAAATTTGCCACCCGACGGACTCCTTCGATTGGATCTTTTGCCACGAGCTCGACTGCCCGCCGGCCTTCGCGCAGCGCTTCCTCTTTCCGCCCAAGGCCGGCGTCGATCAAACCAAGCAGGCCCAATGCCTCGCTGTCATTGGGTTGGGCTTGGACGCATTTCTGCTGCTCCGCGCGTGCAGCGACAAAAGCTGATCGTGCCTTGCCTTCGTCTCTTGTCATGCGCGCGATAAGACCTTCTACAAATGAGCGGCTTAAAAAAATCTCGCCTCCCAACTGGATTGAATTTTCGCCGTGCGCATCTGAAGCATCTTTTGCGGCAGTGGCGTCGCACTCCGCCAGCGCGCAAGCAAGCCACCACTCAGCGATATGCGGCGTTGGAGTGGGACTTGTGGCCCGAATTGACTCTATCATTTGATGCAATGGCCGGGTGTCGGCTCTTGCCTGAAATTCTACGTAGGCTGGCCAATACGCCATGTCCAAGTCGTTCGGAGAAACGGCTAATGCGCTAGCTAGGGCAGATTTTAGCTCAGCATAGCGCCGCAAGAACGTGTAATTGATTATAATGTCGATTCTTGTTTCGATGTTGCGCGGGTTGAGTTCCACCGCGCGCTCGAAACCTCGGGTGGATTCCTCCCAATGTCCTTGACGCCTCTGGATCAAAGACATCAACTGAGGTATGCGGAAGTCATTAGGCAAAGTTGGGCGGGCGATTTCCAGTTCGGCTAGCGCACTGTTATAATCGAGGTACCCGCGGTAAAGATTCCAAGCCCGCGCGAGGTGCGTTTCACCGGCATCGGGACGAAGCCGATCCGCCGTATGGATTGCTGCTTCTGCCAGGGCCAGCCTCGTGGGAGTATGGTCTAAGCCACTGAAATAAAACCAGTCGTGAGCGTAAGCCAGCTGGCAGTAGGCATCGAAAAATGATGGATCACGCGCCACAGCCTGGTTCAGTAGATCGACTGCCTCCAGATACTGTGCTTTTGTTTGATTGTACTGCTCTAGAAGAATGTTCTTGGCGCGCGTGTAACAATCGAAGGCTGTGAGGTCGGCGGTTGGCTTGCTCTCGATGGCGAGTTTCTCAGAAGCCGACATTTTTGCGTGAAGCTGCTGAGCGACCTTCTGCGCAATTTCGCTTTGGATTGCGAACATCTGGCTCAACTCGCGATCGTATTCTTCGGCCCACACATGCGTGTCAGTGCGGGTGTCAATCAACTGCGCATTCAAATGAATTCTGGCCCTGTCCCTGCGTACGCTTCCTTCCAGCACATGAGAAACGCGAAGCGCGTCACCGATCTCACGCGCGTTCTGTTTGCCGCGATATTGCATCACGCTGGTGCGACTGATCACTTTGAGATCGGCGATTTTCGCCAGTTTGGTCAGAATGTCGTCCTGAACACCGTCGGCAAAGAACGCGTGCTCTTTCTCGTCACTTAGATTTTCAAAGGGCAGCACGGCGATACCGGTCGTTAGCGGATGGCGAACTAACTCACTTTTCCAACCGATCCAACCGGCGGCCGCTGCCAGAGCGACCAGAGACGCTGCCAAGAGTGCGCTGGTTGGATTCCGTTGCACCCACTTTCTGCTACGAGTGACGAGGCCAGTGCGCCGTGCGCTGATCGGTTCGTGCTTTAGCCAGCGTTCAAGATCTTCGGCCAGCGCGAGAGCGGAAGAGTAGCGGCGCTTTGGATCTTTCTCGAGGCACTTGAGGCAAATGGTGTTGAGGTCTCGATCTATTTTCGGATTTAAGAGGCGCGGTTGTCGCGGCTCAGTATCCAGAAGTAACTTGATCGTTTCATAGGTTGTGCCGCCTGCAAAAGGCGGATGGCCAGTCAGCAATTGGTAGAGCACCGCGCCAAGGCCATAAACATCGGTGAGGCTGCTGACGGCCGTGTTATTACCTACTGCTTGTTCCGGCGCCATGTAACTGGGCGTGCCCAGCACTTCCATCGTGCGCGTGACGGTGCTCTCCGTCTCGACCAGTCGTGCCAGTCCGAAGTCCGTGAGGTGTGGTTCACCTTTTTGGTCGAGCAGGATGTTTCCCGGTTTGATGTCGCGATGAAGAATGTAGTGCTCATGAGCGTAATTAACGGTGCGCGCCACCTTTGCGATTAATTCTACTGCGCGCCGGACCGGCATTGCCTCGCGCTTGGCAACTGCATCGAGTTGGCCGCCTTCGATGAATTTCATGCTGAAGTAGCATGAGCCATCGCGCTCGCCGACTTCGTGGATTGGAACAATACCGGGATGCTCGAGGCTGGCGGCAGCTTCAGCTTCGCGGCGGAATCGCTTTAGATGCGCTTCCGTCGCCCAGTGACCGAGTCCTATGACTTTGAGCGCCACTGTGCGGTTAAGACTTTTCTGGTGTGCACGATAAACCACGCCCTGACCGCCGCGGCCGATCTCTTCCAACAATTCATAGTCGCCAAAGTCGGCCAGCGTCTTTGTCGGACGCGGAGCCTGTTTAACGTGGGACGCAGTGTTTGCATCACCCGTTTTAACATCTTCAACGGAGCGGCAGTCATCCGCCTTCGCCGAGGCTACGGCGGACGAGTCCCCAGCGGCTACAGATGGTTGCGCGAGGAGACCAAGGCCTGTCTCAAACAAGCAGGCTGTGCAAAGTCCTTCCGGCGCGTCGGCGAAGATTTCCGCTCCGCACTTTCGACAAACTCTAAGTACGCTGCTCATTACGGGAGAGTCGCCCGTTCGCTCCCCATCTTGTACTGCGCGGAATTCTATCATACGTTACGCTCGCAACACAGCGATCAAATGGCGCAGCTCATCTTCGATATCGCTGGCAATGGCAACAGTGTGGCTGATTTCCTCCCGCAATAAGACCTGATAACGGTGGCGAAACCGATGGAAAGCTTGTCGAACTGCATTCTCCGTCATACCCAAGCGCGCAGCGATCTCCGCCCGCGAGGGCGCTTCCGGTTCGTCCGGCAGCAATTGTTTCAGCCAATCAAATAACGCGGCATTGCCCGCGGTGCGGTATTCGTCCTTTAATCGCCGCAACACCTGCTCCATGAGGGTCGAGGCCCAGCGGCGCTCATAAAGCCGGTCCGCGCTGAGATGGTCTGCTGGTTCCATTTCAGTTCCCTCGATCGCGCTGAGTTCTTCCAGTGGCACCAGCCGTTGTCCCTTGCCTCGCTTAATCGCCATCGCACGGCGCTGCTCGCTGGCGAGGAAATGTTTAACTGACGTGAGCAAATAGGAACGCAGCCGTCCTTTCTCCCTGCGGACAGCATCCAAATCCCGCCGCTCCAGCAGCAGCGCAAAAAAGCCTTGGGTAAGATCTTTCGCTTCCTCGGTCCCGACGCCCTGTCGTCTCACGAAACCATAAATAGGTCGCCAATAAGTGCGGCAAAGTTTTTCGAGCGCCGCCTCTGCTGCTGGTGATCGACCTTGCGCCTCTAGGACCACGCTCCAATGAGTCGTGGTAAAGGCGACTGCGCCATTTTGTCCGGCAGCTGCCGGACCAATCGCACTCAGTGAAGTCACCTCATCATTTACAGGCATATTGCGATCGAAGTAAAAAGCGGCGTAAGAATCAAGCCTGCACCGAGGAAAAAGCTCGAAATCAAACGGACACGGCGACTACGGCTCAAAACCGACAGCCGTGCAATTCGATTTCTTTTGCAAATACATTCTCGACAATTCTGCGTTGTTCGTCGTTAAAGACTTCCTGATACGGTCTCCGGTCCGTTCGGTATTCCGACTTGGCCTTTACGCCAAGCGTTCCGTCGAAAGGGATGTTTAATTGCGAAAACACTTCGCCGAGCTCGGCAGCGAGGTTCTCATAATGGAGAACTCGGTCCACGATGATTTTCGCGCCGGAATCATCCGTGTATCGAAAATAGTTAAGTGGGAACCGGCCACGCGCGAGATACTCATCGAGGGAAAGTGATCCGCCCTCCCGGGCGGCGTGCATATGGTAATGAGACAAGACTTTGTCCCACGGATTTCGTTCGACGCAAAACTTGAAGTAACCGTTCCAGACTTTGCAAGGAACTCGCTTTTGCACGAGAGACGCCGGCATATGGTTGTAGAATTTGTCGTGACTTGTGATGGCGTGTCGCAACGCGGAGAAGAGTTTGCCTGGGCGTTCAAGGATTTCGGGGATGGGATTGATGAATCCCTTGTAATTACGAGCCTGATGCCCTTCGACCGGTGGAAAGATCGGCGTCACGATATCCGTCGAGCCGCATTGCTTTGCGAGAAAAACCTCAATGCTCGTGCCCGCCGTCTTCGCTGTCTTAATAAAGATAAACTTGTATTTGTGAGAAATGATCATGAAACAGTTCCGGGGAGCGCAGGCAGCCTGCCTGCACGCGTCGGCAGCTTGCCGACGCGACCGTTTTCGGCAAGCTTCCGAAAACAACAGGCTGGTAGCCTGTGCTACCCAGCAATCTGTCGCACGGCCAGTGCATGCCCGCCACTGCTCGCCCAATTCGGCAACGCGCCGTAAAGTAATCCCGCAACTGTGGGACGATGATCTCTTTTCAGAAACGTTTTCTATTTCGTTCACATACCGAAAACGGCTGGTAACTCGATTCGAAGCATCCTCCGCCACTACTCCGAGGATGAAATTGTGGCTTTGCGCGCTGAGCAGGATGGGATCGAGCGTTTTGGCCTGCGCAACCCGCATTACAAAATCAAGAAACACTCAACGCTGGCCGAATACTGTGCCGCTCTGGGAGAAAAAGACTTCCGCGGTCTCTACAAGTTTACCTGCGTCCGAAATCCATGGGACCGTATGGTCTCGTTTTATTTCGGGACTACACAACTCGTGGAAACCTGGGATCGGAAGGAATTTAGAAAGCTTATCTTACGAGCTTTATCGGTTAGAGATTACCTGCAGCTGGATAAAGGCGAAGCGGACCCATTCGGCAACGTGGATTACATCATGCGCTTCGAGAATTTGGCGGACGACTTCCGCGCCGTTTGCGCAAGACTGGCTATCCCCGATGCGCCACTGCCACAATATAATCGTTCGAATCGCGAACATTATTCGAATTACTATGACGCTGAGCTTTGCGAATTAATCAGGAAGCGCTTCGCTCCAGAGATCGACCGTTTTGGTTATGCGTTCGAAGAGCAATAAGAATCCTATAATTCCCCCATCGTCACATGTTGGCCGTTTGGATGGCGAAACCATTCTGGCAACTCAATCCCAGTGGCGATGATGCTGTCGTAGCAATTTTGCGTAATCACGCCCCCCTGGGTGCTTTCTCCGAAAACGGCGAAACTTTCCTGCGTCACAAATAACCGATGTTCAGCCAGTTTCGGCACGTCGTTTTTTAGTTCATCCATTGTCTTTGCATTAGGAATATGGTCCGGCAGATGAGTGAAAAGATGCCGCAGCACTTTGGCGCGGAGAAGCTGATGAATCCATATTTGGAACCAGGCTTTGCGTTCCAGGTAAACATCGCCAAAGGGATTTTTGACCTTGTGCCGATAGAGCGCGCGTT
>QHOW01000061.1 GCA_003219435.1 Verrucomicrobiota bacterium
CTTATGAATACCGCTGACACCGTTCTTTAGATTCCGCCAGAAGGTCTCCACGTCGTTGCCAAGCGGCGTGACGGCGCCCAGTCCAGTAATGACGACTCTCCGATCGTTGTTCATTTAGTGATTTAACGATTAGTTTGTTGGTTCAACAGTTTAGCGGTTCGACGATTTAACGTGATATCAAAGCACAATCGTTAAATCTCTAAATCACGGAATCGCTAAATAATCTTAGCCCGCTCCCATCCCGACGCTTTGCACGGTCTGGAAAAGTTTTCCTTCGGTTTTGATCGAGGGCGCGATGATAATCTCGGTTTGCTGAAACTCGGCAATATTGCGAGCGCCAACATTCCCCATGCAGGTGGTGATTGCGCCGACCAGGTTTTGGCTGCCGTCATCAACTTCCGCCGGTCCGAAGAGGATTTGTTTCAGCGACCCGGTGGTGCCCACTTTGATTCGCGTTCCCCGTGGGAGATTTGCGTGGGGAGTGGCCATTCCCCAATGGTATCCACAACCAGGCGCTTCCTCCGCTTTGGCAAAGGCGCTGCCCACCATCACCGCGTCCGCGCCGCATGCCAGCGCCTTGCAAACGTCACCGCCTCTACTCATCCCACCATCCGTGATGATCGGCACGTAACGCGACGTTTTTTTGAAGTAAGCATCGCGCGCCGCCGCGCAATCGACAGTCGCCGTTACTTGCGGGACACCGAGCCCCAGCACGCCGCGTGAGGTGCACGCTGCTCCCGGTCCCACGCCGACCAGAACCGCAGCCGGTCCGCATTCCATGATCTCGAAGGTCACATCGTAGCCGACCGTGTTTCCAACGATGACGGGGATTCGCATCTCGCGGCAAAATTTTTCCAGATCGAGCGACTTATACTCTGACGAAAAATGCCGGACGGTGGAGACCGTGCTTTGCACGACGAAGACGTCCGCTCCTGTTTCCTGTGCGATTCCGCCGAATTCAGCCGCCCGCTGGGGGATGGAGCTGACTGCAGCCAATGCGCCTCCGTCTTTAATCTGGCGCACACGCGCGGCGATCAAATCTTCCTGGACCGGTTCCTGGTAAATTCTTTGCAGCAGCGCTGTAACGTCGGCTCTATCGGCTTCGACGATTTTTTGCAGCACTTCCTGTGGATTTTTGTAACGCGTTTGTACTCCTTCGAGATTCAGAACGGCCAGCCCGCCCAGTTTGCTCATGGCGATGGCAAAATGGACATCGACCACTCCATCCATCGCGCTGGCGAGGATGGGGATCTTTAATGCGAGCGGCTCTGCCGCATTCCGCGACAAAGGGAAAGTGATATCCACTTCGTTTGGATTAATTGTTACCCGGCCTGGGACGAGCGCGATTTCATCAAACCCGTAGGTCACCCGTGCTTTGCGATTTCGGCCTATCCACATTCCCATCTTAAATCTGCTCCATCCTAAATCGTTCGTTTAAACTTCCACAACGCGGGCACCGGGGAAGCAATGCGTCCGTTCGATCTTCAAATTCAAACGCGCAAATCACGCAGCGCAACCGATGCTCCAGAGCCCGACGCTCTCGACGCCGGCGATTCCACTCTCCCACTATCCAAAGGAGAAAAACCGCCGCAAGAAAAAGCAGCAAATAAATCGTGACCAGCGCTGCGAGGCTAACGCGAATCACGGAGTAACACCTGCTGCCGGTTTTCGCCGGGATTGCGCGATGTCGCTGCCCCACTGGATTGTCGCAATCCCCCAGGTCAGGAATGAGTCGTGTTTCTCCGCGCTGGCCGAACTGTTAGAAAACCGGCATAGCGCGAGATACCGGCGCGCCTGCCGATCTAAGGCCGGATCGCCTGACGAATTAAGAGGAAAGCAATAGCGTATTTCCCCGTTCCCGTTCACGGCGACCCGGAAACGGGTTGCCTGAGGAGGCTCGTCGTTAGATGCGGCAAAATTTAGAGTCGTCAACGTGGGATCGCCAAAGGCATCGAGCTCTTTTGAAAATAAGACAGATGTTGTTGTCGGACCGATCGCGGGCTGGGGTTGCCGATGGCCGAACGGTGCAGCCCCTGGCGGCTGAGAATCGGGGATACCCAGATTGGTAACCTGCGGCGGAATCTCTTTCAATGCCGGCTCCACCGCGAGATAAGACGGCACGTGCTCAACTTTCGGGAAGCCGCGCAGCCGTTCCTCGGGCGGGCGCTGAGTCGTGAAGGCCAGCGCGGGATCTTCCGCGTCGAGCCAGCGGAGCAGAGTTCGGCCTTCTTCGGAACTGGAAGTAATCACACCGACGCGTGCCGGCGGCGGGAGCAACGAGACTGTTGGCGGATAGACAATTTGAAAAACATAGAAACAGAGAGCATGCGCGGTCAACGAGAGCGCCATAAACGCAGCGAGCGCAAGTTGGCGGCGCCGAGGCGGCTCCCAACTGAAAAGAAGTGCTTCAGCCGCGGTCTCAGAGGCAGGGATATTCATCGCGGCGGAGCCGCCGCCAACGCGACGGACGTGATTCCGTGTTCCAGCACAGCGTTTGTCACCTCGATAACTGTTTCGTAGGGGGTCAAACGGTCGGCTTTGATGATAATGAATTTGCCTTCGCGTCTGGTCGCGTCCAGCAATGGCCCAAGCTGCGCGAGCGTGATTTTTTGATCCCGGAAATAGATGGCCGGAGCTGCGCCACCGGTAATGCTGATGATTTGCTGGTTAATCTGCGGGCCAAGCGCAAAACGCGAGAACGGCATCGAAACGGAAATGCCAGGCTGCAAAATAAAATTCGAGCTGAGCAACAGGAAAAAAATCAGAAGAAAAGCAACATCGACCAACGCCAACAGGACAAGCCAGCCGAAATTATATTCCTTTGTCCGGCTAAGCTTCATGCGCCCGCTAGATTAACCACGAATGAACGCGAATGAACGCGAATCCTGTAGGGAGGCTGTCAGCTTCCCCGACACGAATTTGTGTTGTGGAATTTGTGTTCATTCGTGCCTGCTGCGCCGTAGCTTTGCGAAGGAGAGTCCATTTCCTGATTAAAGATCCTGACGCGCTTCCCGTTCGTGCGCTGGCGATTCCCCGGGCGGCTGGAAGCTGATGATGCCGCTGACCGGCCGGCTCTCCGTCAACATGTGGACGATCTCAATCCCGGCGCGCTCCATGTCGTGCATCATGGTGCTCACGCGCGAAGAGAGATAGCTATATGCGACAAAGGTTGGCGTGGCCACGACCAGCCCGGCCGCGGTCGTCAGCAAACTCTTGTAAACGCCGCTGGAAAGCTCCGTCACCGTTGCATAACCGCCACTGGACGCGATCGTGCCAAACGCGTCGATCATTCCGGCAACTGTGCCAAGCAAGCCGAGCAATGGCGCAAGGAAAGCGATCGTGGCCAGCACTCCCAGAAACCGTTCCAGCTTGGGCACCTCAAGCTGGGCGGCTTCCTGTACTATGTCGCGCAATTCTGCGCGGGGCGCGTCGTGCTGGATAATAGCAGAATGAATCACCCGCGCCACAGGGCCCGGTGTCCCGGCCGATTCATGTAATGCCTCGGCGAAATTGCGGCGCCGGATCAGATTGGAAAGCCCTTTCAAGAATTCGCCGACGTGGATGGTTGCTCGATGCAGGTAGAACAGGCGCTCGGCAAAAATGGCGATCGAAATGATGCTACAGGCCAGAATAGGCCACATTAATAATCCGCCTTTTTGGATGTAATCAATCACGCCGGTTTTTTAGTCTTTTTTGGTAGCCGTGGCAAGCCCGGACCTTACAAGAAGCGGCGGGCCTGCTCATGAACATCACCTCATCGCGGACTTTTTTCTCGCGCTTTGGGTGAAGACGCCGGGGAGGTGACTGACGGAGTGGTGCGACCCAGCAACTTGCCGGACGCGTCGAAAATGGAATAGCCGGTTTGTTTGCCGTTTTGATCGTAACTGTAAACGATCTTGTGAAGGAGAGTATCGTTCGCCGCGCTTTGAGTCTCTTCCTGAAGACGACCCGCGCTGTCATAAGTGTACCGGCTCTTGAACCGAAGGCGGCCATCGGGTCCGAAGATTCGGCCGCTGGAAAAACGGTCGGCATCATCCAACTCGTAACGAATTGTCTGGCGGAGTTTACCATCCTGGCCAGTAGTTGTGGCGATAGCCTTGTGCTGCGCATCATCGAATTGGTAAACGGTGCGTGAGCCATCGGCGTTCATCGAGACAGTCACCCGGGCGGCATTGATGTCGGTTTTCTCCGGAGACTGGCTAAACGCGATTTTATCGCCACAGATGAGAGCTGTGAGAACGATCGCACATCCGATCTGGAAAAGCTTCATGATTTGAGGAGCTTACGGTTGGGGGAAGGAGCTGCAAATGCGATAAAATTTTTATTGACCGCGGAGTTGGGAAATGGTTAACAGTGGTGGCAAGTGGGGTAAAATGGATGAATTCTCCACCGTAATATGGACTCCTCGCCTCCTCTACCTGAACGCTTCTACGCCGGAGAATTCCGCCATTCAATCGACGATAAGAACCGCATCACCATTCCGTCCCGTTGGCGGCGGGACAAGGCCGAGGACTTCATCCTTTTGCCCGAGGCGAGTCAACAATTTTTGCTCGTCATGTCGCCGGTGGAGTTTGCCCGGATGAGCTCGGCGGCCGAATCGAACGAGAGTGTTCCCGCGCGAGATCGCCGCGTTTTCCTGCGCCAGTTGCATTCTCGCGCCCAGCACGCGGCTACGGATCGACAAGGGCGTCTCGTTTTGCCGGACGAGCTTTGCAGAAAGGTTGGATTGAAAGGCGAGGTCGCCCTTGTCGGCGGCCGCGGACGTTTTGAGATTTGGAATTTGCAACGTTGGAAGCGGGCGCACGAGGAGGAAACACCCACTTATCAGCACGTCGCGAATGTAATTGGCTTGTAAGCGGATCATTCGATTTAAGGTTATGAACACATTGCTGTCTAAGGGGCCTGTCTGGCTCGCCGCAGATCCGATGGTTAACGAAGAGAAGGCGGACGAAGTGGAGGATTTTGTTTATCACCGTCCGGTGCTTGAAAAGGAGGTCGTCACGCAGCTTGCGCCTAAAGCTGGTTCGCTCATTGTCGATGGAACCTGCGGCGGGGGTGGCCACACAGAAGCGCTTTTGAGGACCGGCGCGGATGTCCTCGCCCTTGATCAGGATCCTGATGCCGTCCAGCATGTGAGCGAGCAACTGGCACGATTTGGCCGGCGCGTCAGGGTGCGGCGGGCGAACTTTCGCCACGCGGACAAAGTTCTCGACGAACTGGAAATTGACACCATCGGCGGCGTGCTTCTCGATCTTGGTGTCTCCTCGCGGCAACTCGAAAATGCGAAGCGCGGTTTTAGTCTCGTGCGCAATGGCCCGCTGGACATGCGCATGGACCCACGGAACCGGCTGACTGCCGCCGATATTGTAAATAATTACAGCGCAGAGCAATTGACCCAGTTGTTCCGCGAGCTGGGGGAGGAACCGGCTGCGCGTCGCATCGCAAATCTGATCGTAAAGATGCGGAAGATAACGCCGTTCCGCGAGACTCTCCCCCTGGCGCGTGCGATCGAAAAAGCCGTTGGCCGGCACGGCCGGCGTCATCCGGCCACGCAAGTTTTTCAAGCGCTGCGGATGGAAGTGAATGATGAACTTGGCGCCCTCGAAGAAGGGCTGCGCGTTTTGACTGCGCGACTCGAGTCTGGCGCGCGCATCGGTGTCATCGCTTTTCATTCCTTGGAGGACCGAATCGTGAAAAACTTTTTTCGCGATCGCAGCCGGGAATGGCTCGACCGGCCGGAGTGGCCCGAGCCACGGCGTAACCCCGATTACGACCTCAAAGTGGTGACCCCGAAACCGGTGGAGCCGAGCGAAGAGGAACAACGCGCCAATCCCCGTTCACGGAGCGCAAAATTGCGCGTAGCCGAGAAAATCTAATGAACCGTTCTCGCCGGAAAAATTGCAATGCGATAAACGCGGCCTCACTCGCCCGCTGGATTGTTATGACCGCGTTTCTCGCGCTGGCCGGCTTGGGCTATGTCTATTTGACGCTGCAACTCTATCATCTGGGTGATCGCAAGAAAGCGATCGAGAACGAGCTGGCTAGTCTCCGCACACAAAACGACGTTGCCAGCGCGCAAATCGCGGCTCTGACATCGCGCTCTGCCTTGCAGCGCCGAATAAAGGAAGGTTATTTGAAAATGGTCCCGATTGCCGAGGCCAACATCGTGCGGCTTACCATTCCTGCGCAACAGCCCGAGGAAGAGACAATTCAGCCGGTGGCAAACCAGGCTGGCGCCAGATGAACCCGAAGAGCCATCGCCGCTGTGTGCTGGTTTGCTCGGCCTTTATTGCGCTCTTCACCGTCTTTTCATTTCGTCTGATTTATCTGCAAGTCATCAAGCACGACGAGTACTCCGCTCTGGCGGCTGAGAAGCACGTTTACAGACAAATCATTTACGCGGAACGCGGCTCGATTCTGGACGCGAACAATGAAGTGCTTGCGCACAACATTCCTGTCGAAACGGTGGTGGCTGATGCCACCCATCTCAACGATCGGGCAGCGGTCGTGGATCTTGTCAGCGCGGAGCTGGGCGTCCCAGCCGGGGAGCTTGCAGAAAAGTTAAGCAGCGAGCGCCGGTACATCGTGATCAAACGTGAAGTGCCGGAACCGGCCAGCCGCTCTCTTCGCGAAAAACTTAGCGCAAAAAATTTGCGCGGAATTTATTTCGAACACGACTCCAGCCGCATCTACCCCAATGGGTCCATGCTCTGCCACGTAATCGGATTTACCGATTTCGAACATCATGGCATTCAAGGCGTGGAAGCGTCGATGGAGGAATACCTTCATGGACAGGACGGTTATCGCTTCATCGAGCACAATCGCGCCGGCGAGGAGATCGTGCCGTACAGAGGCCAGGAACGCGCGCCGCGCGATGGCTGCCAGGTCCATCTTACTGTCGATCTTGGCTTACAGAACATAGTTGAGAACGAGATCGATGCCGCGATGAAGGAGTACTCCCCCCAGAAAGCCACGATTATTCTAATGCGGCCGCAGACCGGTGAAATCCTTGCGATGGCCAACCGCCCGAATTTCGATTTAAACCTTCGATCCGAAGCGAAGCCCGAAGAGATGAAAAACCGCGCCATCATCGACATGATGGAACCGGGTTCCACGTTCAAGATCGTGGCCGCGTCCGCGGCGCTCAACGAACGCAAGCTTCGGCCTGATTCGACCATCTTTTGTGAAAATGGCCTCTGGAATTTCAACGGGACCGCCCTGCACGATCATCGCGCATTTTCGTATCTGAGCGTGCGCGATATTCTCATCAGATCGAGCAACATTGGCGCCGCCAAGCTCGCACTCAGCGTCGGGGAGCAAAAGTTTTACGAATACGTCCGCCGATTTGGATTTGGCGAGCGCACGGGAATCGAACTTCCCGGTGAGATCAATGGTCTGATTCGTCCTCCGCAAAAGTGGAGCAAAATTTCGATTACGCGGATTCCGATGGGGCACGAAGTCGGAGTCACTCCATTACAAATGACAGTGGCAATGGCGACGATTGCCAATGGCGGCAAATTGATGACTCCGCGCGTCGTGAAATCGATTACTACTTCCGACGGCAAAACCGTCAGCTCACTTTCCCCGGTGATGTTGCGCCAGGTAATTTCTCCCAAAACGGCCCGAGAAATTGGTGAGGCGCTCCGAGGCGTCGTAAGCGACCGCGGCACTGCCGCCGCGGCGGCCGTTCCTGGTTTTACGATTGCCGGCAAGACCGGGACCGCGCAGAAGGTCGATCCGAAGGGCGGATATGAACATGGCAAGTATGTCGTTTCTTTCGCAGGCTATTTGCCAGCCGAGCATCCTGAGTTTGTCGGTCTGGTCGTGCTCGACGATGCGCACACCAGCAAACCAGAGTTGAATTACGGCGGGCTCATTGCCGGACCGATCTTTTCCCGGGTCGCCGAAAAAGCTGCCCAATATCTCGATCTCCGGCCGCAAGAGCAGATTCGCAAGGCCATTCCCGTTGAGCGAGTCCAAAAAGCTGTGCCGGGGGAGCGAGCCCGCAAGACCGTGCCAGTCGACCGAGTCGCCTTAACCAATGCATCACGCCCTTGAATGCCTTGCCCCGGTTCGTCGCCGCCGCGAATCCGTTTCGTGGCGGCGACGTTGAAAGTCATGCAGCTCAAAACTCTTGTCGCCGCGATTCCAATTCGCCACGTCATCGGGACGCTTGATCGCCCGGTGGAAAGCATAGCGTATGACTCGCGGCGAATGCAAAGGAATGGCATGTTCGTGGCATTGCGGGGTGAAAAAACCGATGGACACGAATTCATCGGCCAGGCCATCGAAAAAGGCGCCTCAGTGATCGTCACGGAACGCGAGGAGAAAACTCCGCGCGCCACCTGTCTTGTCGTCGAAAATACGCGCGCTGCGCTCGCTGATCTCTCCGCGATTTTCTACGGGCATCCCGCGCGGAGATTAAAACTGGCAGCGGTGACCGGCACAAACGGAAAAACCACCACCACATTTCTCATCAAACACATCTGCGAAAAAGCCGGTTTGCGGTGCGGATTGATTGGAACCGTGCGCTACGAAATCGGCGAACGTGTTTTGCCCGCCATTCGCACAACACCCGAATCGCTTGATTTGCAGGAATTGCTCGCCCAGATCGCCAACGCCGGTTGC
>QHOW01000300.1 GCA_003219435.1 Verrucomicrobiota bacterium
CGGACCTGGAAGTGCTGCGAACGTTTGTTCGGGGTGAGGAAATTTGGTCTGCGTAACCACGAATGTGTCCATCCGTGATTTGCAAGCCGGTGCCTTGTAGGCGGCTACAGCGAAATTAGAAATTCGGCGATATCGAGCGATGCTCGTGGTCTGCTCAAGCGGCGAATGTTCTCGGCCCATCCGCGCCATTGTTTTGCGTCGTCGGCAAATGCTCGCTGAACCTGTGCGATAACTTCGCTGGGCGAATGTGTGATCACGCCTGAGTTTGTCTCGACGATCAGCCGGGCATTGCCCTCTTCCTGGCCGGACACGACATGATTAATGATCATCGGACAGCCGGCCGCGATTGTTTCTTGCACTGTGGCGCCGCCAGCTTTGCCAATGAGCAAATGGCTTTCGTGAAGCATGCGCGGGAGTTCGTCCGTCCACCCGAGAATCATCGTGTTGCTATCGCCTGCCGCCTCTTCAATCGCCGGGCGCAGCCTGTCGGCGCGACCGATGGTCACCGTAAGATCGATGCCAAGACTGGCAAGCCGCCGCACAAGCTCCGGTGCGCCGCGGGTCGCGGCATGGATCATGTAGAGAACGCGGCGCCCGGAATTATTGCTGGAAGGGAAGGGGCGATCTTGCGTGAAATCAGCAAATTTGGGATTGACGGGAAATCCGAATGTTTTGATTTTCTCCGGCGTAACGCCACCCGCGCGTACGACAGCTGCACTCTGCTCATTGGGCGGGAGGAAATAGTCGGCATCGCAGCGGTACCAAACAGCATTCACAGTAATTGAATCGGTAATTACGACCACGCTTTTGCAGCGGTGAAGGCCTTTCGGGTTCGTCTCTAAAATTTGGTCAAGCAAGTACGGGTAGGGCGGGAAAGTGGAGACAATTACGTGCGGTTGGAAACGCTCTATCAAATGCGTGAAACGCTGTTTCAGTCGCGAGAAGCGTTCAAATCGTTCGTCGAAGTTAGTAATGGCATCGAGCCAACGATAGACGTAACCCCATGAGCCAGGCCACCGGTTGATGATCCCCAGATATGTGCGGCGGACAATGTCATTGAAAATACCGTAAGCCTCTGGAAACAAGTCTCGCAATTCGATCTCCACTTCGGACGCGGCAACGCGCGCCAGTCCTTCACGAACGCCGCGAGCGGCGCTGTTGTGACCCTCTCCAAAGCCTGCGGTGAGAATCAGGATTCTTTTTTTCACAACTCGTCAGACGGCACGGGCGGGCGAAGCGGACGAAGTTTAATGGATATTTGTGTCCGGCAAAGTAAACTCTCGCCGGGGATGAGATATCTCGGATTTATCTGGCGCGTTTGGCGCCGCATGGTTTGGGAAACCGCGACCGATGAGACGACCGGCCTGGCTGCGCAGATGGCGTATCTGCTTCTTTTTGCGCTGGCGCCTGTGCTGCTTTTTCTCTGGCATCTGCTCGGTCTCTTCGGCACCGATCCGGCGAAACTCCACCAAATGTTTGTTATCTTGCAAAGCTTCATGCCACCGGACCCCAAGGTGCAGGACATTCTCGATACCGCAATGGCCAGCGTGGTCGTGACAGGCTCCAGCGGCCTGCTCGCAAACGCCGGCATCGTCCTCGGCATCTATTTTGGCACGGTGTTTATCGCGACGATTTCCCGGGCATTAAGCCATACGCATGGCGTGCGGGAAGATCGACATTGGTGGTCGAAATACATCATTTCGTTTTTCATGCTTTTCTGGTTCGGCATAGTCATCTTGTTTTGCTTCAACGCTATAGTCTTCGGCGAAAAGCTCGCCGGCATTGCGGAAGTCAATTTTCAACTTGGGGTCCCGTTGCAGGCATGGATCGCAGCGCTCAATCTGCCGTTCACCGCGCTGGCGCTGGTCTTTCTCGCCCTCGCCCTGTATCTCCTGACACCGGAAAATTATCTCACCGTCCGCCAGGCATTGCCGGGCGACCAAGCTCTTTCAATTTTATGTCGCAAGATACGATCGGTACAATCCGACTTATCTCGCGTTGGCGTCCATCATCGTCCTTCTTACCTGGATGTATCTGACCTGTCTGCTGCTGCTTCTAGGGGGCAAATTGAACGCCATTCTCCGTCGTGAACGCGAGCGAATGCGCAACGCTACGTCGCAGGCCTCTGCTCCTGCCGCGCAGAGAGCGTGAAACGAAAAAGGTTAAAAGAGTTAAAAGGGTTACAACGTTAAAAAGCAAGACGCGATCGACTTTTGTAACTTTTGTAACTCTTTTAACCTTTTGACCAATCGTTGTGGTTGATCGCGTCGCGTGCTCTGTTACGCTCAGTCGCAGTGTCGTGCTTTCGCCTTTGGCTCGCAACTGCAGTCGCGCTCGGTGCGATCGCCGGTAGTCTCCTTCGCGGGCAAGTCAGCAACGACGAAGAAAAACCGGGCGACGAACCCGAAAAAAGCCAGCACGAGAGGCAAGCGTCTCCGTCCCCGACTCCGAAGAAATCACCAAAGCCGGTTGCCAAAGCCAAAGCGGCGGCAAGCAAGTCGAAGAAGAAACGGAGTGCTTCTCCGACACCCAGGAAATCACCGACTGCAATTCCGAAAGCGAAGGAAGAGTCGAGCAACAAAAGCGATACGTCGCCAACTTTAGAAGAATCGCCGCATCGCAGCAAAACGAGGCCGGCGAAAGGATCTGGTGGTGAGGAAGATGACGAGACGCCAAAGCCAAAACCGACGGAAACGCCTGAGCCAACTGTTGCTCCAAATAAATCGAGAAAATCTCCCAGCCCGACGCCGAAACCAAAAAGTGCGAAGAAAAAATCGCAAAAGAAAAAGGGGTCGTCAGGAGGCAAAAAATCCGCGAAGTCGAAAGCTGCCAGAGAAGAAAAAGAAAAGCCAAAGCCGGAAAAGACCCCGACGCCACCTCCAGAAAAACCTGCGAAGTCATCTGAGGATTTGACTTCACCGGCGCCACGGGCGCTTGCCGTGCCCACTCCAGCGGTATCGCCACAGGCAAAAGTTCCACGCGCTGCTTCTGCGGAAGAGCGAGCGCAGGTTGTAATTGA
>QHOW01000299.1:0-556 GCA_003219435.1 Verrucomicrobiota bacterium
ATCACGGGCAGTAACAATATCGATATTTTCAATAGGGGCGTTCCTCGCGAGTCCAACACCATCCGCATCGGTTCGAAACCACTTCACAACGCCACCTTTATTGCGGGGATTTCGGGAGTCACTGTGCCCGACGGCGTAGGAGTAATCATTGGTAATAACGGTCAGCTCGGCACGGTCATTTCCTCGGCGCGATTCAAGGATGAGATCAAACCGATGGACAAGGCGAGCGAAGCGATCCTGGCGCTGAAACCAGTCACATTCCGCTACAAGAAAGAGCTTGACCCCGAGGGCATCCCGCAGTTTGGCCTCGTGGCTGAGGACGTTGAAAAGGTCAATCCCGATCTCGTTGCTCGCGACGCTGACGGCAAAGCTTACACCGTGCGCTACGAGGCGGTGAACGCGATGTTACTCAATGAGTTCCTGAAAGAGCATCGAAAGATGGAGGAACAAGAAGCGATGATCACCGAATTAAAGTCTACGGTGGCGCAGCAACAGAAGGAGTCCCGGTCAACTGCGGCTCAGCAGCAGAACGAAATTAAAGCTCTCGCCGCAATGG
>QHOW01000299.1:791-1593 GCA_003219435.1 Verrucomicrobiota bacterium
CTTCCGCCAGCGGCCGGCACCAGCACCACGGCCACCGGCCCGCAGCTTTTCGTCGTGACGGCCCTTTCGAATTCCGTTGCTGTGATCGATTCCGCTACCAACCAGGTCACGACCAACATTCCCGTTGGTGTGAGTCCGCGTCGGCTCGCCATGACCCCAGACGGTCTGAAGGCGTATGTTTCCAACGCCCTGTCCGGCACAGTCTCAGTTATCGACACGGTAAATCTAGTTGTAACGGCCACAATCTCGACCCTACATGCTGATCCACAGGAGCTCACCGTCACTCCGGATGGCATACGCGTGTTCGTGGTGCACCAAGGCGCGGGATATGTCGCCGTGATCGATACGGCGACAGATACCCTCATCCGCAACGTGGCCATCGACGGAACGGGAGCCAAAGATACCCTTGCGACCCCCGATGGTCACTTCATTTACGTGGCGAATTACTCTACCAATGAGGTGTGCGTGATCGACACATCGACCTATCTAGTGACGAATATCGTAGCACTTCCCGGACCTCGCCGGCTTGCCATAACCCCTGGGGCTGATCGCATTTTCGCCACTGACTTTCTCAGCGACTCAGTTTCGGCCATCGACGCTGCCACGCAGACTCTGATCACGAACATTTCCGTCGGGAGCAACCCAAGAGGCATCGCCATCACGCCGGACGGTCGCGAGATTTATGTGACGAACGTGCACGGCGGCACTGTCTCGGTCATTGATAATGCGCAGCTGGCTGTGATTGCGACCATTGCTGTTGGCAGCGGGCCCTGGCATGTAGCTATAACGCCAGACGGCGCCT
>QHOW01000299.1:1749-5005 GCA_003219435.1 Verrucomicrobiota bacterium
CGTCATCGACCTAGCCAGTCAGACCGTTGTGCAAACCATTCCAGACGTGGGATTGCAGCCATTCGATCTGATGTTCGACGGTCCGCAGTCTCCATCACCGACTCCAACACCAACACCAACGCCGACTCCGACCGTTACTCCGACCCCCTCACCGATTCCGACTCCAACTGCAACTGCAACTCCAAGCCGAACGCCCGCTGCTCGCCGGCTCCGCCCTCTATCACCAAACAGCCAGCCAATCAGACGGTCAGAGCAGGACAGAAAGCCAAATTCAGCGTAACGGCGACAGGCACACTGCCATTGCACTATCAGTGGACGAAGAACGGCGTCACCATTACTGGAACGACTAAGGCGTCATATACGACTCCACCGACGACAGTGGCGGACAACGGTGCGCTCTTCGCGGTGACTGGAAGTAATGTCGCTGGAAGCGTGACCAGTAACAACGCGATCTTAACCGTGCGGTGATGCTACGAAGTTATCTTATAAGTCCCCGCGCGGACGACCTTTCGCGCAGCAGCGGAAGGGCATGGAGGTTGTTCTCAGCGCGCGTCTTGAAGAGAGGCATCGCAAATCCAAAAGGTAAGTGGACAAGTCGAGCTGAATAAGCCTGCGCTGCAACTGGCCATTAACAACCAATAAAGCCGGCACGTGGTTACAGAATGCGAAGCGATATCCAGTATTCGCTATCCGCTATGCGCTATTCGACCTCGTCAGCGTCCAATCTGCACTCGGATAAATCTTGGCCGGTAGCTGTCTACGTTCGAAAGCAACTTGCTTACGTCGAAGGTATTGACGTCGTAGGAAACGAGCAGACGACCCTGCTCGTCGGTGAACTCGGGGTGGACGTGGGCGTCATAGGTGAACCTGGTCCGGTTGCTCTCCGGTGTCGAATACACGTGGGTCCGGTGCCCGAACGGTCCCTCGGGGTTGTGCGATGAATACACGACCATCTCGTCATTAAAGGGGACCAGCGTGTCCATCGTGAAAAGCACAAATCGCGTCCCGATCTTCGCCACGCCAAAGCCAGGGTCCGATGACCAATCTGTTCCGGTGTAAAATTCCCAGGCGCCAAACACGTCGCCGGACGTGGCCCTGGCAATGTGCAGGTACTTCTCAGTCCCACTTACATCCTCCGTCCCATAAATGTAGGTGTAACCGCCCTCCTCCAGTAGGGCTGCCCCGTACATCACGTTGTTCTCACCATGAGTCGGCACCACATTCTCAAGCGTGAGATCGGGCAGAACAAACGACGCGATCGCGTTGCCGACCCATTGGAAGTCGAAGATACCGGGTCCCGTCCGGGTAAACTCCATCACGAACACCCGGAGCCGGTCGCCTTCGACTGTCATGTCCCCCACCCAGTACCAGGAGTCTTGGTCGGCCGGAATGATTAACGATGTCGGAGATTCGGCCGTTCCGCCGTGCAGCGTCTGAACGAGCGCATCGCCATCTTGGACGATCATCGAGTTGTTTATGAACGGCTGGCCCGCCGGCCGCGACCCGTCACTATTTACATACCCAAGGAACGTATCGGAGAAATCCCAAACCACGCGGCCATCCGGCAACACGACAGATAACGCGCCATCGGATCCGGTCCAATCATCCAGCAGCGTGTTATCGTTGCCATACGACTCGAACATCGCTTGGAATACTGTGTCCGGGGTAACCGTCACCGCGAGCGCTGGCGCCTCGGCCAGAGCAGTCGAACTAGCGGCGAGCCACGCCAGCGAGACCAGAAAGCCGCTTGGCCGAAACCAGTGCCGCGCAAACGCATTCAAGAACGCAAATCGCCACGAGGACTTTGTCTTCATAAAACCTAATTTAGTGGCTTGCGACGCCGATGGCAAGGTTCTTACACGGCGCGCTACGAGGCGGTGAACGCGATGTTGCTGAACGAGTTTATCAAAGAGCATCAGAAGGTGGAGAGACTGGAAGCTGCACTCGCGGCGGTCAACGAACGATTGAAAGCGCAGGACGCGAAGATCGACAAAGTGAACGCGGAAGTCGCATTGACCAAGCCTGCGCCGCAAATGGTTGTCAACGATCAGTAACGCTGCCGAGCCAATCAAGCACCAGCATTTCGCCAATCAGCCGTCACGCGATGTGGCGGCTGATTGTTTCGCCCCGCTCACCACTCTTTGAACTCGCCCGCGTGCACGTGCGTCTCGATCACGTTGGAAAATCATCGCTGACAATCTCAGCAAAGCCGGTTGGAGTTTGGGTTGGGTCTCAGCCGTGGATTGTCGGGGACGAACGATCTGGATTGTTTTTTTAATAATTATAAATAACTTTCTGGTTGAACCGAACAAATCCCCCAAATGACCAAATCCCCAATGAACAAAACCCCGAGTGAACAAAAACCCCCCATGAACAACATAGTCAACGATTCGGCACGATCCGGTCAGAGGGCATTAATGCTCGCGGCGGTGTTAGTGTCTTGGTGCGCCATTGCGCCCGGAACCAACATGGCTCAGGCGCAGTCGCCATCGCCTTATCCAAAGGGAGTATGGGCAGCGGCCGGAGTTGATGACGACCTTCCCCCCGAGTTGGCTAATAACCTGGGTATCGTCGGGGTATGGATAAATGAGGACTGGAGCGTAGTGAATCCGGCTCCCGGCGTGTATGACTGGACCAGACTCGATTCCAGGGTCGCCGGGGCCAAGGCAGCGGGGTTCCAATACATATCGATAGCCGTCACCGATAGTTCAAGCAAGACTCCCCAGTGGCTACTGGATTTGCTTCCACCGGATCAAAAAATCGCGCTACTCGACAATGCATCGCAGCATCACACTTTTTGCCAGAACATCAACACCGCCCTTTATTGGAACCCGGTTTTTCATCAGGCGCGCCTCGACTTGATTGCCGCCTTCGGCGCGCACTACACGAATGATCCGGCCATAGTCGCTGCCAATGCAGCCGCCTTCGCCAATCACAACTCGAACGATTGGAACATTCAGGACTTCGTTGGCACCGTCAATTGCCCCAGCTGCCCGCAACCGCCGCCAACGCGATGCGGCGACATAGTCGTCGATCAAGTCCAGCAATGGCTGGATGCCGGGTGGACGGAGCAACTGATGCTCCAGGTCGGGAAAGAAATGTGCGACGCGGCGGCGGCCGCATTTCCCAATCAGAACATCAAACTACCAATCGGGGGTCTAACCGATAACCGCATGTCAACGCCCGATGGCGACCCCGCGCACGGGAATTACTCGCAACTAGCCCGCGACATCGAGAATTATGTTTACGGAAATGC
>QHOW01000301.1 GCA_003219435.1 Verrucomicrobiota bacterium
CGCGCGCTCTCGAACTCTGCCCTCGCTTTGGTCTTATCGCCCTGGAGCAGGTGAATCATGCCTTCCGCGAAAGCCTTTGGTGTCGGGGCCGTAGTGGTAGTAAACATCGTTTCACCGCGAAATCGTTCAAGGACTTGAAGAGCATCCGGAAACTTCCGCTCCAGCGTTAGAATCCAGGCCCGTCCCCAGGTCGTTAGTCCCGTCTCATCGTTTTCAGGCGGGACTGAAGAAAATACTTTTTCGGCCGCGCTAAGATCGCCCTTCCATAGGACCGCCATGAATCCTTTCAATGCACGCGCCTGAAACGATTGCGGCGATGCCGCGATGGCGCGATCAACCGTCTTGCCGGCGGTCTCAAAATTGCGCAGAGCCATGTAACTGTAGCAAAGGTTAATCAGGAGGTTTGTGTTTTTTGGATCGAGTGTGGCGGCTTTTTCCAGATTCGCGGTTGATTCCGCCCACTTGCCCTGACGCCGCTGAATGGAACCGATGGCCAGATAGGCCTGCGCGTCATTAGGCAGTCCGCGTTTGGCGATTTCAAATTCGGCAAGAGCGCGCTCGTAATCGCGATCGCCATAATAATAAGAGAAACCGAGTGCGAGATGGCCTTCGGGAAGATCGGGTTGCAGTCTTAGGGCTTCGTCAGCGTTGAGGCGTGCCTTTTCTCGCCGGGCCGGTACCGGGTCGGAGCTGTGATACAGCCAACTCTCCACCATGGAAAGGCCGGCAAAAGCTCCGGCAAAGTTTGGATCGAGCTTGATGGCTTGCTCGAAAAGCGGTTCGGCCTTCAACGACGTGTCGTGAAACATGTCCCTCTGGCTGAAGTAATCGTGTGCCCGAACGAAGAGCAGATAGGCATCCGGATTTTGGGTTGGCCGCTGATCGAGACGTGCTTTTTCATTTGGAGAAAGTTTTGCCTGGAGAGCGGAGGCTATTTTTTGGGCGAGATCGGTTTGGATGGCGAAGACGTCAGTCAAATCGCGGTCGTAATCTTCCGCCCAAATGTGCTCGTCGTTGTTTGCGTTGATCAACTGCACGCTCACTCGGACGCGATTACCAGCCCGACGGACGCTGCCTTCCAGAAGCGTGGCTACGCCCAGTGCTTTGCCTATTTCGCGGGCGTTGCGCAGAGCATCACCACGATACGACATGACCGACATGCGCGAGATGACTTTCAGATCGCCGATTTTCGACAAATTCGTCAGGATGTCGTCCTGGATGCCGTCAGCGAAGTAGGCGTTCTCCTTTTCATCGCTCAGGCTTTGAAACGGCAGGACGGCAATCGATTTCTCGACGTTGCGCCAGGAAACGCGCGGGAACAGGAAAAATCCAGCGGTCGCCGAGACGATCACGCCGATTGCGATCAGCATGATCACATTGCGACGCCGATGCGTTTGGGGAGCGGGCGTGGCGCGAATTCCCTGCGGAGTGATGTCGTAGGCCCAGGCGAGGATCAACGAGATCGGAAATCCGATCAGCAAAAATACGACGACCAAACGGAACGCCCAGTTTGGCAGATCCCACGCCGGAAAAACGGCCGAGCTGATCTGAATGATAAATCCAGCGGCAATAACGTAAGCTGCGGCGACTCGATAAACTTTTCGCCGTCGCATTT
Organism: Verrucomicrobiota bacterium; assembly: GCA_003219435.1. Lineage (GTDB taxonomy): Bacteria > Verrucomicrobiota > Verrucomicrobiia > Chthoniobacterales > UBA10450 > Udaeobacter. The sequence goes on from QHOW01000301.1 coordinate 1,616, forward strand.
CTTCAAAGAAGCCGCTCATACCAAGAGATTGGCTACGTCACATCATAATTCAATCAGGACTTTTAACACGAAAATACGGCTCTCCCGAGCCGCTCTTCGCTACCCTCGCGGCTAATGCCAGTCCGCCTCGGACCCGTGCTCTCGTCCTTCCCAATTCCTCGATTGTCTCCACGTCATGAAAATCACCAAAAACATCGGCATGCTTTTGCTTGCGGTTTACTTAATCATCGACGGTCTCTTAGGGTTCGGCTTGAATCTTGGGCCAGCCATCTTTCTGCTCTACATTGTAGCGCTGGCCGCTGGGATCTTCATTCTCATTGGCAAATAATGCCGCGCGGATCTGGATTTAGAAATCTCTCTCGGATTTCCTTGGATATTGCTGGGAGTGAAGATTGAACGCAGTCGCGCGGCCGCGGTCTCAAGTTCAATATGACCAAACTTATTGCGCTAGTAGTGGCGGGTGTATTCGCGGCGGGAACGATGCTCGCAGGTGAACACGGCGATTGCGCCAAGAAAGTTGGGAACGAAGCAAAAGCCGCCTGCACGGTGTCTCTTACCAATCTCAATCTGACTCCGGACCAGAAAACGAAGATGGAAGCGGCTATGTCGGAGCATCATAAAGCCGGGTGCTCGGAAGCGAGCGAGGCGAAGTATATGAAGCAGGTCGAGGGGATCCTGACACCAGAGCAGTACGCGAAGTTCAAAGCGGAATGCAAGAAGGGCGAAAACAAAGAAGCGTAAACCTGACCTTAGCTTTTCATCTCCATCATTAGATGATCGCGCCCGCCGCGGTGGGCGCGATTTGCGTTGCACGGACAAGAAAACGGCGGGAGTCGCCTCCCGCCGCTCGTTAATTCAAGGCAAAATGCTTATCGTCCGCTTTGCTGACCGCCACCCTCCTGGCCGCCACCCTGTTCGCGTCCGCCACCCTGTTCACCGCCGCCGCCCTCTTTCTCGCGCTCTCTCTCTTTGTCACGATCGCGCTCTTGGCCGCCACCACCGCCTTGTTGGCCGCCACCTTCCTGGCCGCCACCCGGTTGGTCGCCTTGTCCGACGTTCGGATTGCGTTGTGTTTCCATAATACCTTTCTTTATTCTAGTTACTAAGTTTACCGATTGGTCCTCGCGCTTCGCGACGAGACCGTTACTTATTTTGAAATCGTCTTGGAAAGGCCGTTTGGACTGGAAAATTTTGCCGTCAAACCTCCGCGCCCGCACCTGTTAAGATTTTGCGGCGGCTTTTACCGAACTAAACGTCCGACGCCCAATCTGCCAACTCAGAACACCTTGATTGAGCGCGCGGTTCTTTAGCCCGGCTGACCGCGGTCGTACGGAATAATATTGTCCCATTCGTCGGCAGACGAGCGGGCGACGAACGCGACGACGGGGTCGGTATCGCTCATGTTGAAGACTTCGTGGGGCACACCGGGTTTGATGTAAATGAAATCGCCCGCTTCGTTCTCTAACACTTGCTTGAGCCCGGGTCCGAATTCGTGCCGGACTTTTCCTTCGACGATGTAGAGGATCACTTCGAACCCGACGTGAATGTGGGCATACGCGACGCCGCCCGGCGGGATCGTGGCGATATTGGCCGATAGCTTGGTCGTCCCCACATTCTTGGCGGACATGCCCTGCTTATAGTGAATGCCGTTCCAATCCCGGCGGGCGCCGCCGCCACGAATGGTCAGTATTCCATCGTGATCTTCTACCGCGCTGAG
>QHOW01000083.1 GCA_003219435.1 Verrucomicrobiota bacterium
CCTTTTTCAATGCGGCGCACACGGGAAATAATCGATACGAGACCCAGCTTAACCGCTACAATGTTGGAAATCTGACCCAACTCTGGGCGTCTCAGTCGGCACGAACACACTTTACACTTCGCCGGTAGTTTCCAACGGCAAAGTTTACATCGGTAGCGGCGATGGCCAGATGTATGCGTTTGACGCGTTAACAGGCGCGACCTTGTGGGTGGGTGCGCAGCAGCCTAATTATTTTCTTAATTCTGCCGCAGTGGATCAGGGGCTGGTCTTTGCGACGTCGTTACTCGGCCCACTCATCGCCTATGACGCCGATACCGGGGAAATTGTCTGGACTTCGTCCCTTGCTAGTCTGGCGCGCGCGGCCCCGGTTCTTAAAGGCAGAGTGCTCTATGTTGCGGGTTCCGAACTATGTTGCGGGTTCCGAAGGGCCGCTTTATGCGCTCGATGCCACCACCGGCACTGTGCTCTGGTCGACTCCAGGAGAGTCTACCATCTTCAATCAGGCACCGACCGTGGCCGGCGGTCGCGTTTTTCAGATGCGAACCCGCTCCCACGTGACGGCGTACGATGCGAGAACTGGCGGAGAACTCTGGGAACAGCAGTATGATACCTCTGCATCGCTCACCGCCGCTCGCGAGAAGCTGTTCGTCGCCGCTGACCCGAACATCGTCGCGCTGGATCAAGCCACAGGCAATGTGGTTTGGTCAGCCCGGAGAGATACGTTCATGGCGGGCGCGCCCGCGGTTGCAGACGGTTTGCTTTTTGTGCCGTCAGGCGCCGGGCTGAAGGCGTTGGACGTCGAGACTCGCACGCTGGTCTGGACCGCACCTACATACAGCATCTGGAGTCCAGCGGTCGCAAACGGGGTGGTTTACGCATCGAACCTGAGCGGGGAATGGGATGCGTTCGACGCGCGGGATGGCACAGAGCTTTGGTCGGTCACGACTGTTTTCGGCTGCGGCGGCAGCTGCGCCAACGGGACGCCGGCCGTCGCCAACGGGATTTTGTATCTTCCCGGGCCGGACAACTTCCTGCGCGCGTATTCAGTCCCAAGTCGTTAGGGGGCCGGGGACTGTACACGTAACGGACCACTCTAAGACTTTCTGCGCAAGTCCTCTGGTTCGCGCAGCCGCAAGAATTTCGAATGTCGCAGATGCCCGCCAGCGGTGCGCTCGATAAGGCGAAAGCATTCACTGCTTCGGACGATCTGCGCCAGGCGATGGAGAAGGCTGGAGTAAGCGATAAGCCAGACGTTTATTTTCTCAAATAGTGGCTTTAAGCCTGGCGCGGACCGCGAATTCCATTCCAAAACGAAGTCAGGCACAACGAAACGCGAGACTGGGTCGCCAGTCTTCCGCTCGCTACGTAATCGGGGTGGTAGGGGTCGAGTTAGCATCTCCGCGCCTCCTCTCCTTTGGCAGAATCCACTAACAGGATTTGTTACAGAGTTACAGAAAACCGAAGCGGGTGAAAACCAAAAAACCTGTGTCCGCGCGGTGATCTGGCACTGCCGCGCGTGGCTGACGCACGCAGCCAAAATGCGAAATGACAGCCGGCGCAGATTGATAACGAAAAGTAACAAAGCTGTTACTAATTCTTAGTTGCCAGTAGATGGCTTCGCGCGAATGTTTTTTGGACGGAAGGAGCAGTTCGCCATGTTGCCGATACTTTTGCCGCACTTTCACGAAGTGGCTTCAAGCTATAAAGGCACCGCAGGCACACTTCCGAGAAAGGAACTATCCATGAAAACCAGCTTGTCTATCAACTACGAAAGTTATGTCCGGCAGCTCGTGAAGCTTGCCGCATTCATCTTTCTCGCGACGCCAGCGTTCGCCCAGACCTACACGATTGGAGATCTCGGCACGCTAGGCAGAAACAGCATTGGAACTTACAGCATCGCCTACTGTATCAACGGCGCCGGCCAAGTCGCGGGCGCGTCGAGCGCCTCGTCGACCCAGATGAGCGACCCGGCTTTTCTCTATTCCAATGGGCAGATGATCAATCTCGGCACCCTCGGCGGTGAATATGGCCAGGCGCGCGGAATCAACACTTCCGGTCAGATCGCCGGCTACTCAACCCTCGCCAACGGCTCCTATCGCGGGTTTCTTTACAGCGACGGTCAAATGGTAGCGCTCGGCACGCTGGGCGCCGACTATAGCGTCGCCTATGATCTGAATGACGCCGGCGACGTTGTCGGCGTGTCCGAGCATGTCGGTGGACAAGAGCACGCGTGTCTCTTCAGCAACGGCCAGGTAATTGACCTCGGAACGCTCGGCGGTGACACGAGCGAGGCCCGTGGCATCAATAACCTCGGAGTGATCGTCGGTTACGCCTATAACGCCGCCGGTAACTTTCTCGGCTTTACTTACCAGAACGGCACTATGACTCCACTTGGCACCCTCGGCGGCAGTTGGAGCATCGCGTATGCGATCAACGACCAGAACCAGATCGCCGGCCAGGCTTACACCAGGGGCAACCGTGCCGCGCACGCGTTCCGCCTCAGCGACGGGCAAATGGTAGACCTGGGCTCGCTCGGTGGATCGAGTTCGTGGGGCCTGGCGATCAACAACAGCGGCACCGTAGTGGGCTTCGCGACCACCCGCCGCAACGAATATCACGCCTTCGTTTCCACTAATGGCGGCAGGATGCAGGACTTGAACAGGCTTATTCCGTCAAACACCGGCTGGGTCCTGGGGGAAGCCAATGGGATTAACGACGTTGGCCAAATCGTAGGCTACGGCACGATCCACGGTCAGACGCACGCCTTTCTTCTCACACCAGTGCAATAATTTGGCCTAGCCTTCTTCTTCAAAGTTTAGCTCCGGAATCGTTCTTCCCGACGAATCGGCGCGAAGGATTTAACATGTCGACGTTGCCGCGAGCGCTTGAGCTTCGTGGCGGGCTTTGTAGCTTCACGTTTCCTGCGCCGGCGTGGCGGAATTGGCAGACGCGCTGGACTCAAAATCCACCGTTTTCCTAGATAACGAGTTCGCCGTTGTCGTTTCGTTGCCATTTCCAGAATCCTTTTCCGGCTGCACAGAACGCTTCGTAACGCCTAACAGCTTTTCTATGAGCGCGTGCGTACCGAATGACATCCTCGCAGGTGAAGTCTTCGTAAAGGTGTTCTCGATCCGGATCAACCCACGGCAGACAGCCTTCCCAATTCTTTGGGATAGCGCGAATGCTTCTGATCTCTCTTGCGCTGCAACGAACCTCTTCTGCAAAGGCTTCGTCTGGCAATTTGCGCGCGATGACCTTCGCATGCTCTTCGGAGGATGCGACAACATGTGTCCATGATGTTATGTGCTTATTCACGCGGTATAGTGATGCTTCGGGTGTCATACTCCCTATACGGTTTTGCGGGAATGTTTTATTGGGCTAAGGGTTCCGATGTAGCTAAGACGCTCGCAGGTGACCGCTTACGGAGCCTTGCCCGCTTCACAGGATCGCGCTAGAATTGCTTTTGATTGGCGGACGGCAATAAGGAACTCGTTGAGCAACATCGCGTTCACCGCCTCGTAACGCACCGTTTGTCGCTTTCCTTGTCGCGGCTAACCAGGTCGGCGCTGATTTCCGCGCCAGTCTTCTGGCCTAACCAACATATCTCGCACATCTGCGGGAACTGGAAACACAAGCCAAAGCCGCAGCGAAGTCACAAGTTAGTCAGACGCGAAAAAGCTTGCATTTAGAGAAGCTTCGGCCCTTTCTAGTGAGGCTATGAACTCATTTATCGTCCAAACAAGGAACGGCCAAGCTGAGTGGAACCTGGATTCACAATGCCGAAAAGTGGTGACTCCGATTTCGGACCAATTCGGAATGTCGGCCGAGCAATTCCTAGAACTTTACAGCCGCCACCGCTTGCCTGGGCAGTTGAGTCGCGGCATCCGCCTCGACGAAGAGAGAGCGCCTGCCGGTTTTAGCGTTGCACCGTGCGACGAGCCTTCAATCCAAAAGCGCATCCGTCGCGCCGCGCGATTTGCAGGATTCAGCGTCAAAGATTTTGTTTGGCGCGCCGTGGCGGGCTCTGTGAGCTGCTGCGAGGATGATATGATAGTGAGTCCCAAAACTGGTCGGCCCCTTGCGCATGAGGTCGAACTTGAAAATTTCATAATGAAGCGCGAGCTCGTCCAGTAAGATTCAAATCACGCCGATTCTTGCCCGGCAGATCATCGCCGATTCCAGTTCAACAGCTCTTCGTCCGCGCGAAAAAAGAGAAGTCTCGATTTTCATCGAGATTTATTGAACGCTTCCTTCGCCCTGTACTCGGCAACGATGCGTTGCAACTCGCGCCGGACGAGACTTGAACGGCTGCGATCTTGCCGGGCGGCGAGCTCATCAATCGCCTCCAACATATCGCTGGGAACGTTGCTGATCGTCAGTATCTGAACAGTCGGCCTCTTCGCCACTGGAGTAACGGCTCGAGCGCGCTGGCCAGCTCTTGCCCCGAAATTAAGCTTAGCCCGCCGTTCCCGGCGATTAGCGCCGCGAGCGTTGTGATTCTTTTGTTTATATTTATTTATTTGATCCATATCCTCATCTCTTTCTCCGGGAACGGCGAGGTGAAGTTTCGAAAAAGTTTAAAAAATTCCAGAAACGATTGAATCAGTGGCTCACGGGGGAAATGGGAGATGAGCGGGCAACGGGAATCGAACCCCCATTTCGTTTGTCCGCGTTACCTCCGCGTCTGCAATTGGCCTTCGTCATACTCGCAACCGGCGACCTAAACACGAGGTTTCGCCCTAATGGTCTTGCTCCTTTATTTAGAAACGTATCCGAAGCGAAATTCGCGCGTGCCCAGCGAAGCCGAATCGCTGTCTCAAGCTCAGAAACACCGTCGACCGTTCATATTACAATTTGCGCCGAGCGAGACAACAATTTTCATTCTCGACATTTGGACGCGCTTTTGACCTAATCTCGCGGCAGCATAAGAACGAAATTCATTACGGAAAATTCCATCCATCTTCTGGGGGCCCAAAACCGACTCTGGGATTACCTAAAGGTGTAACATCATGCCAACGTACATCGGTTTGGTGCAATTCACTGAGAAGGGCATCCAGGCCGCCAAGCAGACCACCCAGCCGACTAGCCGCCACAGTACAGTCGATGGGTTGACCATCACCGCAAAAAGAGTCGCCGCTTCCAGTTCAACAAACGCGGTCAACCTTTCATCCGCACGCACAACGAAACGCTTTCCGTCGTCACGATGTGCGTCGGCAACAAACGTCGTTCGCCCGTTGGAATCCACTGTTGCGACGCAGCCCCAACTCCAACCAACCTGCTGAGATCGTCCTTGGCACTGCGCGACGCGATGATATTCTTCGCCAAATTCTTGGCCCGCCGTGCGCGCTGCGAATGCAAACGAAATTTAGCGACGAGATTTCGTGATCCAACCCTTTAACGTTTCAACGTGCCCGGCATAGTTGAGCTTTGCGGACGCGCTTGTAGGTTCAGAATTTCAAATCGCCGGCGTGGCGGAATTGGCAGACGCGCTGGACTCAAAATCCAGTGATCGCAAGATCGTGTGGGTTCGAGCCCCTCCGCCGGCAAACCCTCCGCTCAGCAGAGCGCAGGGAAGGATTGTGCATTCGTCCACGGCGAAGTAACGTATCCCATGTTCTGCCGAGCAGGTTCTATCGCGCTCTTCCTCACAGGAGCGTTCGGGCTCGCGCCAACCGCATTAGGGCAGGTTGCCTCTCTTCAGGGAACCGTCTTGGGGACCGATGGTCGGCCCCTTCAGGATGCCGAGGTTCGCATGGAAGCAACAGGTAAACCGAGCGCGCCAATCACCACTATCACTGGCAGCAGTGGCCGGTATTTGTTTGCTGAACTGCCTGCGGGTGTTTATAGACTCAGCATTCTTGAAGGCGGCGTGGCAAAATTGTCCGTCAACGTAAAGATGCGTGGAGAAAAGGCGCGTATCGATCTCGACTTAAGCCCGTCGGCAGGAAAAAAGATAAGAAACTATGTCTGGGTCGTTGGGCGCACTGGAAGTAATCTTCCCGGTCGCTGGGTCGAAAAGGAAACAAGATCGAATTCCACAAAAGATTTGCAGTAATTCATCTTATCGCATAAATTCGCAGCTTATGATTACTCGCTCAGCTCTCCTTCGTTCTGTCTTGTCCGGTGCATTTCTTCTCGCTGGAGGGTTGGGCGCGCTCGCACAAATTGGCACAAATTTTATTAGCGGTCCAAGCAGCTCCACTGCTCAGCGCCCCCAAACGCCCCAGCTTCAGTCCCGCAGTGTCCAAGTGGATGTGAAAGGATTGGATGGAAAACCCGTCAACGGCGCCGAAGTGCGCATCGAAGCAGCAAAAGCGGGGGCGCTCAGTGTCAAGACGGACCAAAAAGGACGTTACGTTTTCAAAAATCTCCCCGTTGGACTTTACAAAGTGACCACGTCGGTCAACAAGGTTCCCACCGCGCCTGCCAATGTGAGAGCGCTTTCCGAGGGACCTGTCCGTGTCGAGTTCAATCTTCAAGCGATAGCGGCCGGAAAAAAGCCAAACCAGTGGGCGTGGATCGTGGAGCAGGGCAGTCATATTGGTGGCCGCTGGGTTGAAGTAGACGAGAGGACGGCCGCTGGGCTCGATCGTGCCGCGACCCTCAACAGAGCGGCCGGGAACTACCGGGGCAACACGCAGCCGAACGACGCGTTCAACGAGCACGCGGGCGGGCGATGAATCCGTTCTACGGCCGGAATGGCAAAGTAAATCCCGCTTGTCCGAAAAGTAATCCGCGCCGGAAATAGGACGATAATCCTGGCAAGCCGTGCGCTTGCCGTACAGATAGGAGGCAGCAAGGGAGACCTCGCAGTTAACGGGCCACGATGGCTAGGAAGCCGTCGTTCCTTGCCCGCCGGCAGTAGTTGAAAACAACGTTTTCACGGACTCGCGTGAAAGGACGATAATCGTGAATGCGCCAAGAATTGTTCCGAAGGGAATGAAGAGGCATTCGATGCAAGCCATAACGAACGCGAACCAGTAACGAGTATGTTTCGCGAGTGAGCGACCCACAATTAAGATGCAAACCGCGATCGCAATCCCGAGTAAAAATAAGAAGGAACCAATTACGGCAAATATCCAGCCAACAAATTCGGGTGGAAGGTCTTCGCCCGGCTTCGCTGTGCTGTGACGCGCGACAAATATGAAAATCGCTCCGACTGTGGTGTAAAGCAGCGGAAAACAGGAAAAGAGCGCGGCTAAACCGGCCACGATATAGTGAAAGATCGACAATAACCGAAGGTGCTCGGCGTCCTGATTCATTCGTTAAGCACCTGGTGTTTGATCGACATGTTCACGAAGTCATATAGCCCTCTTCGCCGTGTTGATTGATGTCTAGTCCTTGCCGTTCGATCTCGGGCGCGATGCGCAGACCAATCAGCCCCCTGACGATTGCACCGATAATCGCGCTTCCCACCACGGCAACCACAATCGTGACCGCGATTGCCTTCAACTGCGCCAGCCAGAGAGGGTGCACAACGATTTTCGCGAGGCCATTTTGCGTGGCTGGGTTGAGGGGTGCGGCAATGCTCGAAACAAGGTTTGGATTCACACTCGCAGTTGCAAGCACACCGGTGAGAAATGCACCGAGCGTCCCGCCCACGGCATGGATGCCAAACGTATCGAGCGCGTCATCGTAGCCCAGCCACCATTTCAATTTCGTGCAGGCGAAAAATGGGACGATTCCCGCGGCAACCCCAATGATGATTGCCCCGGTTGGATCGACGTATCCGCACGCCGGCGTGATGACGACGAGGCCGCCAACCGCGCCGGAACAAAATCCGAGCACGCTCGGCTTGCCGCGCAGCGCGTACTCCAGCATTGCCCAGGTGAACGAAGCGACCGCAGTGGCGAGCGTCGTTGTCATGAATGCGTTGGCCGCGATTCCATCGGGCGCGAGAGCGCTCCCTGCGTTGAAGCCGTACCAGCCCACCCAGAGCAAACCGGTCCCAACCATGCAAAGCACCATGCTGTGAGGCGCCATCACTTCTTTTTTGAATCCGATCCGGTGCCCAAGAAGAATGCAAAGAACAAGCGCCGACCAACCGGAGGACATGTGCACTACCGTCCCGCCGGCGAAATCGATGGCAGTGATTTTCGCTGCCGGATTCCATACACCATTCATCCAGCCATCGATTCCCCAGACCATGTGTGCGATTGGGAAGTAGACCGCGAACATCCAGCCCGCGACGAAAACGAGCACGGCCGCAAATTTCATCCGCTCCGCGATCGCGCCGATAATCAATGCCGGCGTAATGATTGCGAACATAAGCTGATACATGGCGAAGACATTTTGCGAGACCCAGTAGGAATAATCGCCATTCGGTTGCGCATCGACACCGCGAAGAAACGCGAATTTCAATCCGCCGAAAAACGGCGACCCACGTGAAAAAACAAGCGAATAACCCACGGCCCACCAAAGGATGGTGACCAGCCCGGCGATGCCGAGGCACTGGGCCAGGATTGATAAGACGTTCTTTGCGCGGACGAGGCCGCCATAAAAAAGGGCCAGCCCCGGAAGGGTCATGAAAAGAACAAGCGCGGCGCAGGTCATCATCCACGCATTGTGAGCGGGGCCCGGCCCGGCAATATTCGATGCCGCTGGCGCGTTAGGTTCATCGGCGCCGCGTGCTGAATTATTTACGTAAGCTTCGAGATCGGCGACCCGTTGCTCAAGAGATGGGGAAGCGGAAGGCGACGTCGATTTTTGCGCGACCAGCGGAGAAGGAAACGCAATGATCGCTATGAGCAAAGAGACTCGTATCATTCCGTGCTTTCCTTATAGAGCGCAGGGATTAGCGACG
>QHOW01000084.1 GCA_003219435.1 Verrucomicrobiota bacterium
AGGTGCCGCTCAAGAGCACATACGAATTATCGGAGGTGTTATAGCTCGAGCGGTTATTTGTACCAGGCGCGGTGATGTCCGGTTTAAGGCGATTGCTGCCATCAACCGTAACCGGGCCGAGGCTGCTGAAGAACGCAATGGTATCAGTGCCGGTGTTCAGGGCCCCCACCGTGTAGGAGGCGTCGTAAATCGCAGGCGGGGCGTTTACCCCGCCGCAGTCCCCCCCTGCGTTACCGGCGCCTGCCACCATTTCAATGCCGGCAGCGCGTTGGCCTTCGACCGCCGATTGTAAAGTGTTCGGCGAGCAACCTTCATCGGTTGGACAAATCCAGGAGTTAGTCGTCAGGTCGGGAGCTTTGGTCGGGTCGCCCTGACTCGGGTCGCCACCAACCGGGTATGGTGCGAGAAAAAACTCCATGCACTCGATGTATCGCGCAGGTGTGCCGACGCCCGCGTCCATGTTGCGGCAACCGATGCACTGCGCACCGGGTGCCATGCCGATTTGATTGCCTGCGCCGTCATCGCCGATCGCGATCCCGAGCGTGTGCGTGCCGTGACCGGTATCGTCGCAAGGAAAGGGCGAATCGTTGCCGCAAGAATTACCGGAGCTGTCATGGATGGAATCATGCCAGTTGTAATCGTGGTCGGCGGTCACCCCGTCCCAACCGCGGTAGTGCGGCTTGATTGCGTTATGGGTCCAGCGAAAACCGGTGTCGGCACCGGCCACAACTATGCCCTGACCGAAGAAGCCCAGCGCCCAAACTTGCGGCGCGTGCGTGTAGTTGATGCCCGGCTCAACAGTGTCCGGCGCATTTGGCTGCGAAGGCACCTGGACCGCAGCCAGACCTTGCGGGAAATTCTGGATGCGCGGGTTGCCTTCTACACGTGCCACGTCGGTGCGTCCCGCTAATGCTTCGGCTACGGCGCGATCGCCTTTCACCCAAAGCGCGTTCACAATGCAAAAGGAACGATGCTCGATCCCGCGCTCCCTCAACCACTGCAGAATCGGACCTTGTGTCGTCTGAGCCTTGTTCCACAATGCGTCACGAACGAAACGGCCTTTGTCGATCTTGGCGCGCAGCATGGCTGCACCGCTTAGGTCGGCATGATCCGCAAGCACGACGATGAACTCGGCCCGGTGTCCATTCGCGGTGTGTTCGACGACCCACGGCGCGATTTTGGCCGAGTCGTTCTGGTTGGGCGAGCCGGCCTGATCCGTCGCACGCGAGGAACTGATCGCGGCTAGTCCAGCGAGGGCAGCGGCGGTTAACAGGAATGAGAAAAAGATCCGCCGCCAGCGCGGCGTCATGACAACGAGATTTAGTTTTCTGATCATAGGAATCGGAATTGGACTTCCGATCGACATGCTAAGCAGTTCATCGCGATGTGTCGAGCTTTTCCGTGCGCTGCAACAAGACTACGAGGTATCGAGAATTGCGACCGTCGCCTGATTTTTGGCGCCGATTACATACCCGGCGAGAATGACGATGGCGAATACCGCATCTCGTGCGCTCCGCCCGAACATGCGCAGAACCCGACACTTTGGGTCTATTTTCGTGGTCGGGATTTTGTCAGACTGCGCCTCGACGCGTCAATGTTTCCTGTCACCACAATAGATCCTGACCGGTTAGATCGACAACTGATGTGGCTTGCTTTCCCGTATCGGTGGACACAGGCGGCCGTCGGTGTGCGACGGCATTAGCGTCACGGCGTGGTCAGAATTGCTTTTTGCGCGGCCTGAGTAGCAGCAATTGTCGATCTTATCCCAGCTCACCTAACGATCGTCGCATCACCGCGGCCTGCAGGAATTTGCCCCAGCTCAGGTTGTCGCGCCCGGGAACGTGTTCGCGCGCTTTGCGGATGGCCATTTCCGAAATTGCTTCCACGACCCACTCGAAATTTCCCTGACCGATCCAAGCCGCCTCGCAATCGGGCGCAGGATTGCAAAAATCGATCGCAACCGGCACGCCGTCGCGAATGGCAAATTCCACTGTGTTCAAATCATAACCGAGATATTCATTCAGCCTCAGCACGCCTTCTTCCACTCTCTGGAGGATCTCGCGCGGCGCATGCCATTCGGTTTGGTAACGCAAATGAAACGGATGCCGCGGTTCATAGGGCATGATACGAACGTGACGCTGGTCGATTGCATAGCACCGGAAATACATATCGAATTTCACTTCCTCCTGCAGCATCATCACCAGCTGTCCAGTATCGTTGTAAGCGCGGAAAAATTCGTCCCGATTATGCAATCGATAGACGTTCTTCCAGCCGCCGCCTGCGAACGGTTTGAAGAACGCGGGCCAGCCTACGTAATTGAAAATCGCTTCCCAATTCATTGGGTATTCCAGATTGCGAAATGATTTATCATTCGTGTCCGGCGGCGGCTGGTTTGATGGCACCAATACTGTACGCGGAACGGCGACTCCGATCTTGGTCGCGAGCGCGTTGTTGAAAAATTTCTCGTCAGCGCTCCACCAGAAAGGATTGTTGATGACCGCCGTTCCGGTAAGGGCGGCATTTTTTAGCCAGGCGCGATAGAACGGCACGTCCTGCGAGATGCGATCGATCACCACGTCGTAACCGCATGGCTCGCCCTGGATCACCTTGTCGATCCTGACGAACTCCGCGACGATGTCTTTGCCGCCTGTTTTCTGGTTCACCCGCTCGACAAACGCCGGCGGGAAACTGTGTTCCTGGCCAAAAAGGATCCCGATTTTTTTCATAAGAGAGCCGCGAATTACGCGGATTTACACGGATAAAACAAGGAAGGGCGATTTCCAAATCGCCCCGGCGGCTCGAAAGCCGCCGCTCCTTGAATTGTCTCGACTCCGCTCGACATGACAAGAAAGAGCACGCACGGCACCCGGGCCTTCAATTATAAGGTCGACAAATAGTATGGCAGCATGTCGCACCAGTAGTTCCAATCGTGACCGCGCCATTTTCCGTCATCCAGCCAATGCCTAATGCCTTTTGAATTCAAAATCTCGGAAAGCCGATACGATTCGTGGCGGGTGACATCCCATTCGCCGGTGCCGATGATGATGCCCATGTGATTGTATTTCCACGGGTCGGTTAGGTTCGGCAGATATTCATACGGGCTGTTGAAGTAAATGTTGTCGTCGTGATAACCATCGAAAAACGAGCTGATATCGAATGAGCCGCTCAAGCTGATGAAGTGGCTCACCAAATCCGGGTGTCGAAAGGCGATGTTGCCGGCGTGATAGGCGCCGAGGCTCGCGCCGCAGACCGCGACGCGGTGACAATTGCACTCGCGCCGGGCGAGATCGAATACGTCGCGCACGATCACGTTTTCGTAGGCGTTGTGCGTCCGCATCCGATCGGCCGGATGAATCGATTTGTTGTATAAACTTTCGCGATCGATCGCGTCGGGGCAGTAAACGGTGACTTTACCACTGTCGATGTACCCGGCAACTGAGCCGACCAGACCGAAATCTTTATTCTCATAATAGCGGGCGCCCGAAGTCGGAAACAAAATCAGCGGCAGCCCGCCGCCGTTTCCGAACGCGAGCATTTCAAACCCGCGACTGAGCCAGGGCGTGTACCATTTAATGTAACGTTCGTTCATACAGATTCTGGAGAATTAACAAAATGATAAGAAGGAGGCTCGGCAGCTGAACATTCGGTTTGATTTTGTTCATTCTGTCAAAGCAATTTCGTTTTGTACCGTGCGCGTGTCTGGACAAGATCGACATCTTCGCGAAGCGTCTCGCTTTCCGATGGCGAAACACACGCTCACTGGCAATATCAAACGGCATCGCGCTTTTCACTCCAGGGTTCTGGGAAACCGGCGCGATGTGCTCGTGTATTTGCCGCCTGGTTATCGGCCTTTCTCGCCGAGACGTTACCCGGTTTTATATCTGCACGACGGGCAGAACGTTTTCGACGCCGCCACTTCGTTTGCCGGAGTCGAGTGGGGAGTCGATGAAACCGCGCAGCGATTGATCTATCGAAAACTGATCGAGCCGCTCATCATCGTGGCGGTGGCAAACATCGGCGAAGAACGAATCCATGAATACGCACCGACGGCGGGTGTGATCGAACCGAAAGACCACCCCAGAAAGCACAGCCGCGGCCTGGCCCGCATTTACGGCCAATTTTTGATCGAAGAATTGAAGCCGTTCATCGACAAAAAGTATCGAACGAAGCGGGATGCAGAATTTACCGGGCTCGGTGGATCATCGCTCGGCGCTTTGGCCACACTGGCGATGGGAATTTTATATTCAGAGGTATTCACACGTTTAATTGTGATGTCGCCATCGATTTGGTGGGACGATTACGCGATTTTCCGGCTGGTGGGCATCTTGGGTGAAAAGCCGCCGCTGAAAATCTGGCTCGACACTGGCACGGACGAGCCCGGTTGGGAACTGGCGCGCTACTTACGCGATTATTTAATCGACAAAGGCTGGCAGCTCGATGTCGATCTTAGTTATCTCGAAGTCAAAGGCGCCGACCACAGCGAAGCCGCGTGGGCAGCGCGCGTCGAACCGGCGCTGCGATTTCTTTTTCCACCGATGGGGTAAATCGCAGGCGATCGGATGTCAGCCATCATGGATGACTTGGCGGTCAACGCTACCAGCCTGACGACGCACAGAATCTTCGGCAGACTGGCAGTCTGGCGGCCGAGTCAGGCTGGAAGCCTAACTTCCGCCGACTGGCGGAACCGGCGGGGGATTAGGCGGCAACGGTTCAGGAGGCGGCACGGGGCTTGGCGGAGTTGGTTTGGGTGGGGATGGACTTTTTGGCATTGGTTCTCCCTTACCAAATCGTTTTTACTGGAGCCACTTGCCGTAAACCTGGTAAACGCGCACAAAGCCCCCAACGAAATCTACATCTTTTTGATAAGCAAAAGCGCGCGTTTTCCCAGACCAGGTAAGCTCACGCGGCGCTTCGGGGTGATTCGGATCATAAGCGGCATACCGCTCAATTCCGGTCCCTGGCGAGAGAGACTTTCTTTTATAGACCAGAATCGCGTGATTGACCGTGATGCGTGGAAAAGTGCTGAGGTAAGCAACGAATACCTGTCCGCGCGCAAGGGATTCATTCAGTTTTGCGTGCATCTCCTCCTGGTATCGAGGGTCGTGCTGGTAAACAATTCGGCCGTTGCTTGGCCGCAGGTAAACCGTCCAGCCAAGACCGATGTTTGCCCGCAAAACTTTCCCGCGTGCATTGCTCATTTCGCGCAGATTGGCATACCCAGGGAAAACAACGCGTTGATCCTCGGGCAGAGGAGCGGCCCACGCCTGTTGTCGTGTAACTGAGCGAATGCGAGCCGCTAACGCCTTGTCATCCAACGGAGCGCTGCGTGGATCGAACCGGGCGAATTTGTAAAACTGCGTCGCCGTCCGGCATAAGACGAAACAGCGCCGATTGTAGACGTCTCCCCGTTGATTCGATTTTTTTCGCGCATAAGGGCGTCCTTCCCGGTACTCGAAGACGGTCCGGTTAGCGAACGCGAAAGTGTCGCGGTCGAAACGAAATGCCGGCGTCGTCGTGCTCGGACGCGGCGAGGCGGCAGCGACAAATAGGCTGAGCCAGCAAAAACCCGCAGTTGTGCGCCAATTGCGAAGAATCACACCAAGGAGCGGTCCGAAGCGGCTGTCGTTTTGCCTTCGGTGAAGATGCCTATTCGGCGAAATTTTTCGTAGCGCTTTGTAAGCAGCTCGTCAGTAGGAATTCTGGAAATGTGCTGCAGATTTCGGCGCAGCGCGGTGCTCAAATTTCCGGCGACAGAATCATAATCCCGGTGCGCGCCTCCCTCCGGCTCGGGCACAATTTCGTCGACCACGCCGAGATTCAGCAAATCTTGCGCGGTTAGTTTTAGCGCTTCGGCCGCTTCGGCTGCGTGACGCCGATCCCTCCACAAAATCGCGGAACACGCTTCCGGACTGATGACCGAATAGTAAGCGTTCTCGAGAATCAAGACGTGATCTGCAACCCCAATGCCGAGCGCGCCGCCTGAGCCGCCTTCGCCAATTACGGCGGCGATAACAGGCACGCGCAGTCTCATCATCTCCCGAAGATTAACCGCGATCGCCTCCGAAATATGACGTTCTTCCGATCCAATCCCTGGAAATGCGCCCGGCGTATCGATCAATGAAATCACCGGCATGCCAAATTTCTCTCCCAGTCGCATCAATCGCAACGCCTTGCGATAACCTTCGGGATGGGCGCAGCCGAAATTGCGCATCACGTTTTCCTTGGTGTTACGCCCTTTTTGATGAGCGATGACGACGCAGCGTTGCGTGCCGAGCATGGCCAGACCGCTCGGCATGGCTTTGTCCTCGGCAAAACGACGATCACCGTGCAGTTCAATCCAATTCGTAAAACAGCGTCCGATATAATCCAGCGCAAATGGCCGCTGCACGTGTCGTGCGATTTGGACACGCTGCCAGGCAGTCAGATTACCGTAGATTTGGCGCCGGGTTTCGCGAAGCTTGCCCTCAACTGCCTTAACCGCCGAATCCAGATCGACGTCATGCTCGTCGGAGTGATCCTTTAGATCCTGCAAGCGCCGTTCCAGTTCAAAAAGCGGTTTTTCAAAATCGAGCGGCTGCAATTGCATGGGCGAAGTTAAAAAAGTTACAACGGTTAAAAGGTTACAACGTCAAGCAACTCGCGCAATCAGAGCCATCTGTATCCATTTTAACATTTAACTCTTTTAACTCTTTAACTCAGTCCGTAATCGTGACAGGCGTCCCGTTGTTTACAAGGCTGCTTAGTTCCTCGACATCAGAGGCGGCCAGGCCGAGCCCTGATGGGGGCGGCGGCTGCTCGAGATTCGGATGAGCAGGATCGGGGGTGGAATACAATGTGTACCCCGGCGCACCCGCGATCCGAATCCAGCGAGTGCTGCTAATGTAATCCGGGCTGCCAAGGCCCACGCGTTTTCCACCTTTCCAAGCCATCGTCTCGGCAACCTTCGCCGTGATCCTCGAAGGCTGTTTAGGCGGTAACTTTGCCTCACGCACATGATACTGTTTGAAAAAGACGCCATGATTGAGCAGCACGGCCAGGTTCGCCTTTCGGTTAATTACCATTGAGAAGTCCGGATGCGAAATGAGCAGACGGTCGCCAATGTGCAGCATCGTGCCGCTCATATTATTCATGCGCATGATGAGCTCCGGAGTCGTTTTCAGCTTGCGCGCAATCTTCGCCAGCACGTCTCCTGACTTTACAATGTACTCCGTTTTTTCCGGCGACGGATAACGCGAGAGGAAAATGTCGACATTCACTTCGCCAAGCAAATCCTTGGCTTCTTCCAAGTGCAGTCCGGTAGGGTATTTTTGAATAAAGGCAATCAGCGCCTCGCGCGCTTCGGCGAGTTTCCCTTCTTGCCGCAGTTGCGCCGCTGCCTGAAATTCAGGAAGACTGATATCGGGCACAGGTGCAGGAGGAACCTCTCCACGTTGCTCCTTTTTCAACTCGATTTCTTGCTTGACGAAAGTGTTGTAACCAAACCAGGCGGCGCCTCCGAAGATGATCAGCGCCAGCAGCAACACGAGAAGCCACTTCATGGATGGCAGAGCGCGATTGTGAATCCGAGCGAAATCCAACCCACGTAAATGGTCAGCCAATCCCGAGGCGAACCGGAAGCTCGTATTGTTCCGGGCAATCGAAGGTCCATCACAACAAGAATCGTCCGCGAGGCGTGAAACGCGCCGGTCATCTAACCAGCTATTCTACGAACCTTCCTTGCCAGACTCGAGCCCCGGGAAGAATCGGTGCCAGAGGCGGCCGATCGTCGGTTCTTCCTGGTTGCTCCAGGTGAAATGGCAATCTAGGCAATAAAACTCCTTCGGAATAATCTTGAGTGCGCAAAGTATACCAACCAGCGCCGGGGTCATGAATTTGCGAGTCATCTGTGGGTACTCAATGTTTGAAGAGCCGCATTGCGGGCAACGAATCAGGGCGGCGGAAATATCGGGATCGACCGCCTCCCATTCGACCATGAGACTTTGCGCCTTTTCGAAGTCGTTGTCCTCCACCAGTACCTTTGCGTTCGCCTGCGGACGCGACATGAACCCGACCTGCTGCAACGGCGCTTCGTTA
>QHOW01000302.1 GCA_003219435.1 Verrucomicrobiota bacterium
GAAAAAGTCGAAATCCGCTTTCATCATTTGAAGGCGTTTACGAAAGGCATGCGCGTGGTCTGGACATTCAAGGAAACTCAAGAAGGCGTGCTGGTGGAGATCGCGCACGATCTGCATTTTCGAGTGCGCTTGCTGGCACCAATCGCGGACAAAATCATCGGCGATTTCTTCATTCACCACATTGCAAATAAAACGTTGCACTGTATGAAGGCGTATGTCGAAGCCCAGGCCGAACCGGTGACCGCATGAGCCGAAGACGCGCCGTCATCACCGGGATTGGGCCCATCACTTGCATCGGACGCGGCCGGGCAGACTTTTGGAAAGGGATTCTCGCCGAGAAGAGTGGAATCAATAGTATTGCCAGCTTCGATCCCGGCGCCTTCCGCGTCCGTTGCGCCGGTGAGATTCGCGATTGGGATCCGGAGGAGTTTTTTCCGGCGCACCGTTTGAAACGGCTCGACCGCTATGCGCAGTTCGCCGTCGCGTCGGCGAAGCTGGCGCTCGATGACGCGCGCATCACTTTGGCACTGCCCTTGGCGGGGTTTGTAAGGCCGAAGATCAATACATCCGGTTTTTGAAAAAAGGCGCGCGCGGAGTTCAACCCACCCTTGCCGTCCAGGTTTTTGGTGGATCAGCCCATTCGAACATCGCAATTGACTTCGGTTTTCGCGGCGTGGGCACGACGAACTCGAATAGCTGCGCCAGCGGCACAGTGTCAGTAGGCGAGGCGCTCCGGTATATCCGGGATGATTTTGCGGACGTGATTGTCGCGGGAGGAGCGGAAGCGCCCCTTACGACTATCACAATCGGCGCATTCGACATCATCAAGACGATGAGCCGCTGGCCGGGCGATCCAGCTTTGGCTTGTCGCCCGTTCGACCTGTCGCGTGATGGATTCGTCATGGGCGAAGGCGCGGCCTCGCTCATCATCGAAGAACTCGAGCACGCCCGGGCCCGGGGCGCCAGCATCTATGCCGAAGTGCTCGGCTACAGTCTCAACAACGATGCTTTCCATATGACATCGCCTCTCCCGAGCGGCGATTCATGCATTCGCGCCATGCGCGACGCATTGGCGGATGCGCGACTGGCGCCCGAGCAAATCGATTATATCAATGCGCATGCCAGTTCGACGCAGCTGAATGACAGCGCCGAAACCATGTCGATCAAACAAGTGTTTGGCAAACATGCAAAGCGGATCCCAGTGAGCGGAACAAAAGGTTATTACGCGCATCCTCTTGGCGCGACCGGCGCCATTGAGGCGGCGCTTTGCGCGCTCGCAATGGACCGCCAGTGGATCCCTCCAACGATCAACCATCAGAATCCCGATCCGGCGTGTGATCTCGATATAGTTCCAAATCACGGACGCGAAGCGAAGCTGGGTTACATCATGAGCAATTCATTTGGATTCGGCGGCATCAACGCCTGCGTGGTGTTAGGTCGCGTGGCGTGATTTTCGGGGAGCGCGGGCATTCTGCCCGCTCTGTCCGGCATGTTGCCGGGCTGCTTCCGTGCGCGGTCGGCGCGGCTGGGCGACCCGGGACTTTGCCCTGAAGGCTTCGCGTCAAGAGGCCGAGGCAACATGCCCGCGGCAGCGGGCAGAATGCCCGCGCTCCCCAGTATGCGCGCGACTATTCGCGCAACAAATCCGGGCGGTTCTCCCGCGTGCGCTTGATCGCCTGTTCTCTGCGCCACTTTTCGATTTCGGCATGATTTCCAGAAAGCAAAACGCCCGGGACTTTCCAGCCGCGAAACTCCGCCGGGCGCGTGTATTGGGGCGCTTCCAGTAGTCCGCCACTGAAACTATCGTCCACTGCCGACTGCTCGTGACCAAGAACGCCCGGCAACAACCGCACGACCGCATCGACCAGCACGACCGCGGCAATCGCGCCGTTGGTGAGCACGTAATCGCCGATCGAAATTTCCAGATCGACCAGGTGTTCGATCACGCGGTGATCGACTCCCTCATAATGACCGCAAATAATGATGAGGTGTGATTCGCCTGAAAGTTGCGCCGCCGTCTGTTGATCAAACCGGCGACCCGCTGGGGACATGAGAATAATTTTCGATTCTTTGTTGCGCGGGCTCCGCAGTTCTTCGACCGCGGAAAAAATCGGCTCCGGTTTCATCACCATCCCCTGCCCTCCGCCAAACGGCGCATCATCGACAATGTGATGCTTGTCCGTCGTCCAATCGCGCAGGTTATGAATGTGAAGATCGACAACTCCGTTCTTCTGCGCGCGTTTCATAATGCTTTCGCTCAGCGGCGCGCGGCAGACTTCCGGGAACAACGTGACGATATCGATCTTCATTGAATGGGAAAACATCGAACATCCGACACGGAACGTCCAACTTCTGATGCTGTAGCGGCCCCGAAAGCTTTCGGGGTCGCTCGAATCATGCGGCGCTCATAGAGCGCCGCTACAGCCAACTATTCTACAATTTCAAGTGTGGCGCGCTGGCCATGGCGCGCGGCGGAGCTGGCGAGCAACGCGCGAATAGCCTGAATGGTTTGCCCGCTGCGACCGATCACACGACCCACGTCGCTTTG
>QHOW01000085.1 GCA_003219435.1 Verrucomicrobiota bacterium
GCTCATTCACGAACCGCGCGTGCTTTTTCTCGACGAACCGACGATTGGACTGGATGTCGTTAGTCAAAAACGTGTCCGCGAGTTTTTGCGCATTTACAACGAGGAACATCGGATCGTCACCCTGCTGACGAGCCATTATATGCAGGATATCCAAGAACTGTGTCATCGCGTTCTGGTGATTGATCACGGCAAAATCTTCTTCGACGGTCCTCTTGCCCAGATCATCGATCGATTTTCCGGGCATAAGATTCTCAGCCTCACTTTTGAAAAGGAGGCGACACGCGATCTTTCGGCGTTCGGCGAAGTGACTGAGCAAACGCCTGTTTCAGTGCAATTGAAAGTCCCGCGCGCGAAAGTTACCGAGACATGCCGGGAATTGCTCGAAGCATGCGACGTTAGCGACATCAACGTCCAGGAGGTGCCAGTCGAAGAAGTAATCCGCCAACTCTTCGGTGAGCGGCGCGAGAATCATCGCGCTGCCAATCTGGCTGGCGCAGAAACCGCGCCTGTAAGCTAGAAGATCGGCTCTAACGCACCCGGAGGGCACCTCTCATTATCACCGGGCTTTCAGCCCGGTGATTAAGCCACTGAGAACCTCAGCCGTTTCAACGGCTTGCGGCTTCCATAAAAACCGTTGAAACGGTTTCAACGCCTTCCGGGGCGAGATACACCGGATTAAAATCCGGTGTTAATGAGATCGATTCAAAATAAAGGGGGCAAAGCTTGGCAGAATGCTTTTCTCCATCGCTTCCGCGAATCTGGGATACCGGAGACTCCAACCTAGGCGACGCAATTTAGCATTGCTCACGCGCTTGTTGCTATCACCGCGCTTGCGCTCCCCTTCCCGTTTTCCAAGCGGAGGAAGCGGACGATTCAACTTCTCGGCCAACCAGTGGTAACATTCGCTTTGCAAAATCGGTTGATCATCAACCACATTGTAAATCTCGCGCGACAGTGACGGCCGATTCAGCAAAAGAAAGAGCGCGGCCGCGATGTCGTCCCGATGGACCTGGTTAACAAATCGATCGTTTCCCGGATCAACGATCGCTTCGCCCGCCAGAAATTTGCTCAGCAGCGCTGAACGTCGCGGTCCATAAACCCCGGCAAGCCGCGAAACAATGCCACCACGACCGAGCACGAGTTCTTCTGTCTCAAGCGAAACTCGGCCGGTCTCGCGCCCCGGTTCGGTCTGGCTTTCTTCGGTGACCCAGCAAGCATCACGTTGCGCGTACACGCTCGTGCTGCTCGTGAACAGCATCCTCGATCCACCAAATCGATCGAGAAGATTACGCGCCCCATTCAAGTAGGTTTGCCGATACGTATCAGCGTCGCCGCCGCCGGAGCTGGCGCAATGGATTACCGCGTTAAACACTCCCGCGTGCGTAGCAATTTGAGCCCGATCTGTGATATCGACGCCGTAAACAGGATATGGTTTAGCGGCTAATTTCGCTGCGGATTCCCCGGATAGCGTCCAGCCTTCTACTGCCCAGCCGGCCGCATGGAACAAATCGGCGGTGGCCTGCCCGACATAACCACATCCGGCGATCAAGATTCGCGGCATGATTGATAATTTTCACGCCGTTGCGGCCGCGATTTCGATTTCTTCAAAGATGTTTTTCTGAATGGCACGGACTTGTTTGAGACGAATCAGCTCGAGAAGCGCAAGAAAAGTTACTACCACCTCTATGCGTGATACGGCGGCCCCGAACAAATCGGAAAAACGAATGGAACCCGCCGCCACACGCCGCAAAATCGTCTCGATCTTCTCCGAAACACTAAAACGTTCGCCGAAGATCTCCTGCACGTCCTGTCGCGCTTCTATCTTTTTGATCACCGCGTGGAACGCGTTGATCAATTGAAAGATTCCAACTTCTCCCAGACGAAGAGATTCCTGCGCAGTTGGAGATGGCCCTCCTTCTCGTGCGAAAATGCGCTCTTGTTCGAGTTCGCGTTGATGCAATTCCTCCGCAGCCTCCTTGAATTTTTTGTACTCGATCAGCTGCCGGATTAAATCCCAACGGGGATCATCTTCGTCCGTGTCTTCTTCGGGCGGTTGTTGATC
Organism: Verrucomicrobiota bacterium; assembly: GCA_003219435.1. Classification (GTDB taxonomy): domain Bacteria; phylum Verrucomicrobiota; class Verrucomicrobiia; order Chthoniobacterales; family UBA10450; genus Udaeobacter. Next base: position 2,063 of record QHOW01000085.1, read on the forward strand.
AACAGGGAGCAGGCTGCGGCTTTTAAGGTAAATGAGATTTGCCGCCATCACGATGAATTCGCCGGCAAGTTCGATATTAAGCTCTTTGAAAGCCTGAAGATATTCGAGGTACTGGCGAGTGATGCGCTCGATCGAAATATCGTAGATGTCGATTTCGTCCTGTTTGATCAAGTAAAGGAGGAGGTCGAGCGGCCCCTCGAAGACCTCAAGCTTGACTTTGTAATCGGATTCCATGCGTCGCGTCCGATTTTAGGCGACCACAGGCCAAAGTAAATCGCGTGGCTTGAACCAATCGCCGCCGCACCCTCGCCACGGCGAGCAGGCTCAGGTCGCGCCCTACCAATCTATGCTTTCAAGCGGGAACGTGCCGGTGGACCCAAACACTGTTCACGAGCCCGAGTCCAAACATGATCATCAGCACAAACGAGCCGCTGTAGCTGATCAATGGCAAGGGCACGCCGGTGATCGGTAACAGCGCGATCGTCATCCCCATATTCTGGAAGATATGGGTGAAAATGAGCGCTGTCATTCCAACGACGAGGAGCAGGCCCAATTGATCGCCTGCAAAAAAAGCAAAGCAACGAAAAGACATGTCAATAAGAGCAGCGCAAACGCGCCGATGAGAAAAATTCCTCCGACAAATCCCCATTGCTCCCCGATCGCGGAGAAGATGTAATCGTTGTGCACGGCGGTAGCCGGAAGAAAGCCGAGCTCGATCTGGGTATTTGGCGCCTTGAATCCTTTTCCCGACCAGCCGCCCGAACCAATGGCGATAAGCGATTGATTAATTGCCCAGGCGGCCCCCCGTTTGTCGATCTCGGGATTAATGAAAGCCGTAATTCGTTGCTGTTGGTATGGTTTCATACCGAGGTGGAGCGCGATCGGAAGAAAGGCGATGCCGATGAGAATGACGCAAATCAAATAACGCAGCGGAAGGCCGGCGACGAACAACATCGCCAGGAGCACCGGTATCCACATGATGACTGAGCCGAGGGCGGGCTGCATCAAGATGAAAAGGCATGGCGCCGCGGCGATCGCTCCACACAGCAGCAAACGCAGTATTGGATGAATCTCGCGGAATTGACTTAAGAACAATGCCAAAACCATGATTCCGGCCACGATTGCGAGTTGCGCGGGTTGAAAATTGATCGGCCCCAGATGGAGCCAGCTGCGGGCGCCATAAACTCTTTGTCCGATAAAGTGCGTCAGAATCAAAAAGACGATGCCAGCCAGATACATTGGCAACGCGCCCCAGCGAATCCAGCGATAATCGATCAGGCTGGCGACCATAAAGGCGAAGAAACCGACCGCGACCCAGTTTGCCTGCTTTCGCCAAAAATCCGCCGCGTAAGAATCTCCGCGCATCGGAGTCGCGCTGTAAATTGCTATCACGCCAAAGATGGCAAGCGCGAGCATGTTCACCAGCAGAAGCCAATTTTGGCCAAGCAATTTTCTAAGAAAAGGCGTCATGCTCCTTTGATTTCGCTAAAACTTCCAAGGTTCTCCATCCGGAAGTCAGAACGATTATACGCAAGTTGCGATCTTCGCAAAACTCCGCTTTCTCTCTATTGAAAATAGGGGCTTTCATACTTCCAAAAGGCAGATGTGCGCGTTCTCCTTTAGCTTTTTTGCCAGTCGGAGTGGAGCCAGCCTGCCGCGCAAGGAAGACCGCAATTTTTTGATTAAGCGCCCGAAAACCTGGAGACGATATTCTGCCATTCCAACGCTTTCAATGTTCATGTAATCATCTGGAGTTCAATGACTTGTCGAATTTCATCGCAAAAATCTGCGCTTTGCTTGTCACCTGATTTAAAGCCCGTTACATTAGTCTCCACTTGTTCGTTTTGGAGGAACTGCGGATGGCCAAAAAGACAAAGAGAAAGAGCAAACGAAAACTCGCGCATCCAAAACTGCCGATGCAAGGGCAGCTGAATTTGCGGCACGAGGGAACGCATTTCGATTTGCGCCCGATCTTTGACGATTTAAACGAACGGTATTTTCGCGGGCGTCTTCGCGGTTACAAAGTTACCTGGGGCCGCCGGCGAAAGCATCGTCCGAGAGAATATTTTATCTTTGGCACAATCCAGGAAGAAGATCGCCTTATCCGAATCAATCCGGCGCTCGATCAGCCTTTTGTGCCGCCATGGTTTCTGCGGTATATCCTTTACCACGAGATGCTGCATTCTGTGGTGCCGGATGAAACCTTGTCGCAAGGCCGCCGGCGAGTTCACACGGAAGAATTCAACCGCCGAGAGCGCGAATTTCCAGGCTACCGGCGCGCGCGACGCTGGGAACAAGAAAATCTGTCCCGCTTCCTGCGTTAAGCCGCAGCTTCAGCGCGTTTCCGTAGCCGGCGTCGGGAACGGCCGGTCAGACGGCGAGGGCGTCGTCGCTACGTTCTTTTTGATCAGGTACCAGAGTGTTGTCGCGAGCAGGAGGGAGATCAACTTCGCGCGCCAGTTTGTCAGGATCAGTCTCTTCATAATTCGTGTGCAACAAAATTTCCGAGATGCGCTGGCGGAATGTTTCCGGAGTGAAATTGCGCTCGATTCGCCGCCGGTGACAAATGGAAATGCCACCCGTCTCTTCGGAGACGACCACCGCGACGGCGTCCGATTCCTCGGTAATGCCGAGGCCGGCGCGATGACGTAACCCCAGGCTGCGGTCCAGCGTTTCCCGTTGACTAACCGGAAAAATGCATGCCGCGGCTGCAACCCGTCCGTTGCGGATGATCACTCCGCCGTCGTGAAGAGCGGACTTTGGATGGAAGATCGACAGAATGAGCTCGACAGAAAAATCGCCATCGATTGTCACGCCGGTTTCCTCATAAACGCGAATAGAGGTGTCGCGCTCCAGCGCGATGAGCGCACCGAATTGTTTGTTCGCCAGTTGCGTCACGGCCTCGGCCAGAGCGTGCACCGTCTCGCGTTTTTCGCTCGTTAGCGAGAAAATCGGATGTCCGCCGAGCGCGGCCAGCCCGCGTCGCAGTTCCGGCTGAAAAATCACTACCAGCGCGACTGCGAGGAAAACTGAAAAACTTCGGACAATCCAGCCGATCACAACAAGGTTCAACAGTGTCGAGATCAGCGTCAGTGTCAGAAAAACGATCGCCAGTCCGGTCAGGACTTTCGCGCCGCGCGTCCCTCGAAAATAGAGATAGCCGTAGTAGATGGCCACGCTCAGCAAAATGATTTCAAAGGCGCTGCGCCATCCTCTGGCCCAGAGATGGATGAGTTGATCAATCATTTGGTCTTTTGAAGAACTGCTTCCGTTACCTGTAACGCATTTACGTTTTCTTTCACGTCATGGACGCGGAACACGTCCGCGCCCCGCGCGCGCAAAAGCGAAGTCAGCGCTACTGCAGGCGCGAGCCGATCGTTGACCTCCGACGAGCCAACCAGTTTCGCCAGAAAGGATTTGCGGGAAACACCCACTACCAAGGGCCGATCATGCACGCGAAGCCGGTCAAGCTGCGCGAGCAACTCGAGATTGTGCTCAAGCGTTTTCCCGAAACCGATTCCCGGATCAAACGCAATCGCCATGGGATCAATGCCACACTCTATGGCGCGCGCATACTGTTGTCGAAAGAAATCAGCCACTTCCGAGACGACATCGTCATATCGCGGTTCAAGTTGCATTGTTTGCGGGGTCCCCTGCATATGCATAATGACGAAAGCCGATTTGTTTTCGGCAACCAGCGGCATCATCTCCTCATCACCTCGCCCACCAGTGACGTCGTTCACAATCGAAGCGCCTGCTTGAATTGCTCTGCGCGCCACCTGAGCCTTTGACGTATCGATTGAAATGAAGAGCCTGTTCTGAGCGGAGCCCGCCGAAGCCGAAGGAATCTTCGCGCGCAACTCTTCGATCACCGGAATCACGCGGCGCAGTTCTTCCTCTGCGGCGACAGATTCGGCGCCGGGTCGCGTCGATTCGCCACCAACATCAATAATTTGCGCGCCTTCTGCGGCCATTCTCAGCCCTTGCTCAACTGCCTTTTCCGGCGTGGAAAATTTCCCGCTGTCAGAGAATGAGTCCGGAGTAACGTTTAAAATGCCCATGATTAGTCCCTGCCGGGAGAGATCGAAAATGCGATCGCCGATTTTCCAGAGCCTCCCACCCATCATGGGGTGAGACTATCACAGGACGTGGATTATTCGAAGTGCGAGCGGGAAGAAGAATGACGAAAGAAGCTCGAATGATCAAATGACCAAAGGGCAATCGGATGCCCCGTTTGTCATTCGGATTTCGTCATTCCTTCGTCATTCGACATTCGTGCTTCGTCATTTCTGCTTTGAATAGCGCCCCATTAACTCCCCTTGGGCGACAATGTGACCTTTCATCGCTGCATCCAGTTGGCCGCGCTTCGCGCCGAATGGCAAATCCAGCTCACGATCGAGCGCGAAAACTTTAAAGTAATAACGATGCGTCCCCGAGGGCGAACAGGGGCCGCCGTAACCCGATTTGCCGAAGTCGTTTGTCCCTTGCACGCCTTTCGGCGCGCTGCCTTCTCCCACGGCGCTGGTTTGCGGCGGGATATTCCAAACCGTCCAATGCGTAAACAATCCACTTGGTGCATCCGGATCATCAACAATCAGCGCGAGGCTCTTTGCTCCGGAAGGAATATCCGCAATTTGCAATGGCGGGCTGGTATCCCCGCCGTCACACGTAAATTTTGATGGAATGTTTGCACCTTCTTGAAAAGCAGAACTTGTGATTTTCATCTTGGCTCCTCCTGCAGCGAACGAACCGATTGCCGCCAGTACAATCGCAAATGCGCCGGCTATAATTGCTTTTTGCATTTATTCGATCCTCCGGTTGAAATCGCGTTACATCGACAATAACTCGACGACATTGTTTCGCAGCCATGGCTTCAGACGGACGTAAGATTCAACAACAAATCCTGGCCCTTCTGGCCCGGAAAGATTACCGGCCGCTCGATAAGAGTGGACTGGCGAAAACACTCGGGCGAAAGAGCGGCGTCCGCATGGGCTTAAACCAAGCGTTGCGGGAGCTGGAACGCGCCGGTGAGATCGCGCGGATCCGCAAAGATCGGTATGTCCTGCCAGCTGAGGCGGATCTTGTTGCCGGCAAGTTATCGATTCATCAAGCCGGCTACGGTTTTCTCACTCCAGAAAAACCGGGCGAGCCGGATATTTTCATCGCAGCGGAAAATACCGGCACAGCCATGCACGGGGACCGCGTAGTTGCTCGCATCTCGCAGGATGCAGCCTATGGCCGCATCAGAGGACGGCGCGAAGGACGCGTAATTCGAATTCTGGAGCGGGCTCACGATACAATCGTTGGGACGCTGCAACATTCGCGCAATTTTTATTACGTTGTTCCGGATGATCCGCGACTCGTCCACGACGTGTATGTAAGTCCCAGGCAGGCCGCCGTTACGGTAGGCGACAAGGTTGTCGTGCGTCTCGAGGCTTGGGAATCGCGTCACGTCAATCCAGAAGGCGAAATTATTGAAGTGCTCGGGCCCGCGTTGGCGCCGGGCGTCGATCTGCTGTCGATCATCCGGAAATATCATCTGCCGACGGAATTTCCGAGAGATGTTTTGGAGCAGGCGGATCGGATTTCCGAAAAAATCGATGCACGGCAACTAGAGGGACGCGAGGACTTGCGCAAAGAATTTATCGTCACCATCGATCCGGATGACGCGCGCGATTTTGACGACGCGATTCACGTCGAGAAGATCGAGAATGGCGGTTGGCGTCTTGGTGTGCACATTGCCGATGTAGCGGCTTACGTGGATCCAGAGTGCGCGCTTGATCGCGAGGCGCGCCGCCGCGGAAACAGCGTTTATCTGCCAGATCGCGTGATTCCGATGTTACCGGAGCGATTGAGTAACGGAGTGTGCAGTCTCAATCCGGGAGTCGATCGGCTCACCCATTCGGTTTTCATTCATTTCGATAGAAACGGAACCGCCAAACGCGCGCGCTTCGCTCGCAGCGTGATCCGCAGCGCGGACCGCCTCAGCTACAAACAGGCTTACGCGATTCTAAAGTCTCCGCCTCGCGATCGATTGAGTGAGCGACTGCACGCTGCCTGGGAGCTCGCCCAGTTGCTTCGGCAAAAGCGATTCGGGCATGGTTCGCTCGATCTCGATTTTCCGGAAGTAAAAGTGTGGCTGGATGAAGCTGGCAAGCCTGTCCGCCTCGAGCGCGTCGAGAACGACGAATCGCATCAGCTAATCGAAGAATTCATGCTGGCCGCAAACGAAGCAGTCGCGCGAGAGCTAAAGAACCGCGCGATTCCCACGATCTATCGCATCCACGAAGACCCCGACCCGGAAAAGCTGGCGGAGTATCGCGAGTTCGTGCTCAGTTTTGGTTACAAAGTAGGCGATCTGACCCATCGGGCTGAGGTGCAGCGATTGCTGGCGTCGATTCGCGGAAAGCCGGAGGAGCAGGCGCTCAAGATCGGTCTGCTCAAAAGCTTGAAACGTGCGCGCTATTTTCCACAGCCGCTTGGACATTATGGGTTAGCTAAAGCTAATTACTTGCATTTCACCAGCCCGATCCGCCGTTATGCCGATCTGGTTGTGCATCGCGCATTGGCGCAACACGATGGGAAATACCGCTCCCGGACCGACATGAGCCAGGTCGCATCGATCGCAGAGCATGTTTCGACAACCGAGCGCACAGCGGCTGATGCGGAAATCGAATCCGTTCGGATGAAGAAGCTCGAGTTTTTCCAACGGCAACTCGACGAGCGCAATCCTCAGATTTTTCGCGCCGCAATCGTCGATGTCCGCAACTACGGCCTGGCGGTTGAACTACCCGACATCCTTATCACGGGTCTGGTTCACGTCTCCTCGCTGAGCGACGATTTCTATTTATTTGAGTCGTCTCGGCGGCAACTCATTGGCAGGCGATCGCGCAAACGATTCAGCATCGGCGATGAAGTCCGCGTCTTCGTTGTGCGTGTCGATGCCTTCAAACGGCAGGTCGATTTCGCGATCGCGTCGGATGCGCCGTTGAAAAGCCGCCACCGCAGACGCTATTCGCGCCTCCCTTCTTCCTCCGGCTAAAACCTTTCCTCCCAAAGGGTTGCCATTATGGCGGACAAATTAAACAAACAGTCTGAGAATGCAGAAGGACCTTGGTACGTGGACACGAGTTGCGCGTTGTGCCGTCTGTGTCTCGAGGAGGCGTCAAATCTTCTAACGTATAACCGCGATGAGACTGCCGTTCATTTCTCTAAACAACCCGAAACGCCGGAGGAAACAGACGCTGCGCAGCGCGCAATGGATGTCTGCCCTACTCTGGCAATCGGAAACGACGGATGAATAATTTGCGACGATCAGAGATCGCCGCTACAAGACCGCTATGTCTGTTGAAGCTACTGTCGCCGCACCGCCCTACTCTCGTGCGAACCCGTTTCCTGCCAGACTGCTTGTAAATCGCCGCCTGAGCGGCCCCGATTCCGCAAAGGACACGCGCCATTTTGAAATTGACCTGGCCAGCTGGGGACTGAGCTACGAGGCCGGCGATTCTGTGGCCGTTTATGCTACAAACGATTCGCAACTCGTGGATGAAATCATTCACGCGATCGGCGCGACAGGCGATGAACAAGTGCCGCGGCCGAGAGGCACGCCAACGATGCTGCGAGAAGCGCTGCTGCGAGATTATGGAATCACGCAGCCGACGCCGAAGTTTTTGAGAGCCATCACAGGACGCGCAAACTCTTCGACGCTGCTGAAAGATCTGCTGCAGCCGGAACGCAAAGAAGATTTAGATCGATACCTTTGGGGAATGGAGGTAATTGATTTTTTGAATGAGCATCCGTCGGCAAAGTTTACGCCGCAAGAATTTGTCTTGCTGCTTACGAAATTGCAGCCCCGGCTTTATTCAGTCGCGTCGAGTTTGAAGGTCTATCCAGACCAAGTTCATTTCATCGTAGACGTGATCCGGTACGAAAGTCATGGGCGCGTACGCAAGGGGGTGGCCTCGTCCTTTCTCGCCGAACGCGCCAACGATGTGCCCGTTCCGGTTTTCCCCAGTGTGGCAAAACACTTTCATTTGCCCGAAGATCCGGACACTCCCATCATCATGGTGGGTCCTGGAACGGGAGTCGCGCCGTTTCGCGCGTATTTGCAGGAGCGAAAGGCGGTCGGGGCAAAAGGAAAAAACTGGCTCTTCTTTGGGTCGCAGCATCAGCACTGCGATTTCGCCTATGGCGATGAGTTCGAGGCGTTCAAAAAAGAGGGAATTCTGACCCGACTCGATTGTGCCTGGTCACGCGATCAACCTCAGAAAATCTATGTGCAACATCGCTTGATGGAAAACGCCGCCGAGATCTGGAAGTGGCTCGATGCGGAAGGTGCGCACTTTTTCGTGTGCGGCGACGCGCGCCGAATGGCCAAGGATGTGGATGCGACGCTGCGCAAAATTGTGCAGCAGCAAGGCGGCAAAAATTTCGAAGAGGCCAACGAATACGTCGAAAAACTGAAGAGCGATAAACGCTACAAACGTGATGTTTACTAAATGGAATGACGAAAACGCTTCAACGATTCAGCGACTTAACGTGGCGCTGGCATTGGTCATTTTCCGCATGTGTGGCATAATTTATCTTCAATCTTGATACCATGTACGAGAACACCGAATTCACATTGAGGCGTGATTGCGAGGCGATCCAAATCCCCAGTGGGCAGAAGACAACGATCCCGGCTGGAACACAGGGCGTGATCACGCAAAGCCTTGGGGGGAGTTACACCATTGCCACTTACCAGGGGTTGGCGCGGGTTGCTGAGAAGGATCTGGATGCTCTCGGTTTAGAAAAACCGCAAACGCAATCAGCTCAAAAAGCTGTGAGCACTCCAAACGGCGAAGTTTCAGAAGAAGACGTCTGGAACCGGCTTCGCCAATGTTACGACCCCGCGGCACCAAAGTGGAAGTGAAAATGACACTCACGGCCCCGGGCTGCGGCATGGGACCGGCAATCGCGCATGATGCCCAGAGCAAGATTTTGTCCATCGACGGCGTGGATGAAGCCGATGTCCAACTCGTTTGGGACCCGCCTTGGAACCAAAACATGATTAGCGAAGCGGGTCGGATGAAGCTCGGAATGACTTAGCTGCACATTCCGCATGACGTAATGCATGCGACCTCCTCAGAGAAAACAGTCGAGGAGAGGACGCGTCATGTTCTGAGCGAAATTTTCGCTGGCTGCCG
>QHOW01000087.1 GCA_003219435.1 Verrucomicrobiota bacterium
TTCTTTTGTCCCATGAGGAGGCTAAACTGCCGTTTCATTTCGTTGCGCCGCTCCCACGGAACAAAGCCGAGCACACGCGCGTTACCCGAGGTCGGGTTCAGCAAGCCGGACAGCATCTTGAGCACGGTGGTTTTGCCCGCGCCATTCGGGCCTAGAAAGCCGACAAACTCGCCTTCCTCGATCTGGAAGGAGACGTGATCGGCCGCCCGCGTTTCATTGTAACGTCGCCAGACCAGTCCCTTGATCGAACCCCAGAGCCCGCGCTCCTTCCGGTAGGTCCGATAAACTTTGGTCAGGCCAGAGGCTTCGATCGCTGACATAAAAGGAGAATGAAAGCCGAACTACAACATGAAGCTACGCCGTGGAGAGACGCGAGCAAAATGGCCGCATCTTTGAAGCCCGTGCGTTGTCTATTTCGTCGGTTGCCCATCTTCGCGAAAGCTACGACGTGGCGGGCGGTCCGGCGCTACAGAATATCGTCAAGGCATGAGAGCAGATGTGCAACGGTTTCCTCGGTTTCGTCGCGCAGCGGTACCGCCTATCCGAAAAGTTTATCGAAGTCGTTATGCGTTCCAATCCAAATCCAAACTACTATCTCGCCTGATCGTTCGCCGACGGCCCGATATTGTTCGCTGATCCGGACAGACCAAAGGTGTTCATAACCGCCTAACTTTTTGAATCGTAAAGAAGGATGATCCGGATCATCCGCGAACAGCCGGTATGCTCGTCTTGCAGCTTCTCGTGTTCGCGGGTCGAGTGAGTCGTAAGCGCGCCAGAAGCTCGGCCGCGTCCGCGATTTCACAAACGATTCAAGTCCATTGGCTCGTCAGGTTCGGCCGCGGATTCGCGGGCGAAAGCGTCGAGCTTGGGGCGCCGTTTTGGATATGCCAGCAACTTTTCCCACCGTTCATCATCTTCTCTGGATAGAAGAAATCGCGCGAATTCCGCCACAGCGGATTGCTTCTCCGGCGGCAGCGCTTCGCAGATATCGATAATTTCTTTTGTCTCAGTGCTCACGGCTTCAGACAATCATCCAAACATCGCAGCAAATGTGCAACCGTTTCTTCCGTTTCGTCGCCCATATTCGAGAGGCGAAAGGTTTTGCCCCGGATTTTGCCATAGCCGGGGTCGATCACAAGATGATGCTTTTCGCGGAGCTTCCTCGCGAACTCCAGAACGTCGATGTCCTTATTATTTTTCACGCAGGTAAGCGTTTTTGAGCGGAATCCTTCTTCGGCAAAGAAAGCAAAGCCCGCTCGACGAACCCAATCGTGCACGAGAGCGTTGGTGCGCGCATGTCGATCAAAGCGCGCTTCGAGGCCTTCCTCGAAAATTTCATCGAGCTTGGATTGGAGAGCGTGAATGTGCGCGATACTCGGTGTGCTGGGTGTCATCCACTGTGCCTGCTGCTTTTTGAATTCGAGGAAATCGAAATAAAATCCGCGGTTCGAAATTTTTTCGGCGCGCGCGAAAGCTTTTTCGGATACGGAAAACAATGAAAAGCCGGGTGGCAGCGCGAGAGCCTTTTGTGCGCCGGTCAGCATCACGTCGATGCCGAGTGGGTCCATGTCGATCTTGACGCCGGAAAAAGATGAGACGGAATCGACGATGAGCGCGACTTCGGGATATTTCGCGAGAACGCAACAGATTTCCCCGAGCGGGTTCATTACACCGGTCGAGGTCTCGCTATGAATCAGGGTAACGGTATCGAATTTTCCGGTCGCTAATTGCCGATCAATAGCTTTGTGATCGATGTGTTTTCCCCAATCGACCTGGAGCGGCTCGGCATTTTTTCCGCACCGTCTGGCGACATCAAACCATTTATCGGAGAACGCGCCGCACATGCAGCAAAGAACCCCACGATCAACCAGGTTGCGGATCGAGGCTTCCATCACGCCCCACGCAGAGGAAGTCGAGAGAAATACCGGCTGCTTTGTTCCAAACAAGGTTTGCAGCTTTGGATGAACTGCGCGGTAAAGATTTTTAAAATCTTCGCCGCGATGTCCGATCATCGGGCGGGAAAAGGCCGCCCAGGTTTTTTCTGACACCTCGACGGGACCGGGAATGAAAAGCTTGTTGTGTGGTTCCATTGAAACAACGTCGAACCCGCCTTCGGTCGCCGCGGCGACCGAAGGCGCGGCAGGCACCAACTCCGAAAAGTATTCGCGAGCAGGCGCTCAACGTCCAATACTAAACTTTGGCAGGTGACTTGATCACTGAACGCGTGAGATGTAGCCCTGAGATATGAACCGACTTGTGGTAGCAATCATTTGCGCTGCGACGTGCGTCGCGTCTATAATTTGCGCCGAATCGCCGAACTATTTTGTTTACGTGAGCAATGAACGCTCGGGCGATGTGACAGTGATCGATGGCGCGAGCGATACAATCGTTGCGACGTTTCCGGTAGGTAAAAGACCGCGTGGAATTCACGCCGCGCCGGACGCGAAACGAGTCTTCGTTGCGACGAGCGGATCACCGCGAATGGCCCCAGGCGTCGATGCCGAGCGCGCGCTGGCAGACAAAACGGCGGATGGTTTGGCGGTGATTGATGCGTCCGTGCACAAGCTAGTTGATCGCTGGCATGTCGGCTCGGACCCGGAGCAATTCGCGATTTCCAGCGATGGGAAATTCGCGTTCATCGCAAATGAGGATGATGCGAGCGCACTAATTGTCGACCTGGATTCGGGCCAACCTCGCGGGAAAGTAAAGGTGTCGGATGAGCCGGAGGGCGTGGGCGTAAATCCAGCCAACGGCGAAGTCTATGTTACTTGTGAAGACAAAAGCGAGGTATTCGTGATTGTTCCTAACGAACAGCGCGTGCTCGCAACAATCGACACAGACGGCCGGCCGCGCTCGGTCGCATTTCTGCCGGACGGCTCCCGCGCCTACATCGCGTGTGAAAACGGCGGGTACGTTGCCGTCGTCGATGCGAAATCGCACAAGCTGTTATCAAAAATCCAGTTGCCAACAGGCTCATTGCCGATGGGCACCGCAATTTCCAACCATGGAACGGAACTTTACGTCTCGACAGGTCGCGGAAACGCGGTTGCAGTTGTCGATACGGAGAAGAATGCGGTCACGGCAACAATTCCCGTTGGAAACCGCGCCTGGGGAATCGCGCTTAGCCCGGATGGATCGAAGCTTTACACAGCGAATGGCGCCTCGGACGACGTGTCGGTTGTCGATGTAAAAGCGAGCAAAGAATTGAAGCGAATCAAAGTTGGCAGCGGCCCGTGGGGCGTCGCGATTGTGAGCGCCACGAAATAAGCAAAGTAAAACTTCGAAATTCGAATCTCGAAATCCGAAACAATTACTCAAGAAGAAATCAAAATAGGGAAATGATCGAGATCAGGAAGGCGTCCCTCTAAACTCCGTCTTGTGATTGCGGTTTGATAACCGAGTTTGTTCTCGAAATTGGGATTTCGTATTTTCCGATTCAACGATTCAACGATTCAACGATTCAACGCTTTAACGTTTCAACGTAGCGAAGCCGTTTGCCAATGTAATGCTTGACAGGGAGTCGGAGCGTTGTGGTAGAAAGGATCAAGAATTGCCGCGCGGGTACGATGTTCGCGCGACTGCGCGCGGTCACAAATCCTATGAAAAATTCATTTTCCATTTTGTGTGTTGCTGCTTTGAGTGCAGTTCTTCCTGCGAATGGGTCGGTCAACGTCATCCAGCATCGCAACCACGACTCGCGTGACGGTTTTTACATCGATGCTGCGTTCACGCAAGCCGCCGCTGTCGGTCTGAGGCGTGACTTGGGCTTTAATGGCACGATTTCTGGGAACGTTTACGCCCAGCCCCTTTACATAGAGAGTGGCCCGGGCGGCAGTGCGATGGTTATAGTGGCGACCGAATCTAACAATGTTTATGCGCTCGATGCTTCCACTGGGGGCATCATTTGGCAGCGGAACGTCGGCACGCCCATCACCTCAGGTCTTCCGTGCGGGAACATCAATCCACTGGGCATTACTGGAACGCCGATCGTGGACCTTGCTTCCCGTTCGCTTTTCTTCGATGCGGAGATGACGCCCATGCCTGGGACGTTCAAGCACATGATCTATTCCCTGAATGTCGATACAGGCGCCACCAACCCCGGCTGGCCGGTGGACGTGAATGCCGCCGTACCTGGGTTTGATTCATCGGTGCAAAGTCAGCGCGCCGCGCTCGGTCTGGTCGGCAACATTCTTTATGTGCCCTACGGCGGACGCTTCGGCGATTGCGGAAATTATCATGGCCGGCTGGTCGGTGTGCCGATAACCAATCCCGGCGGCGTAATGGCCTGGGCGACGACAGCAACAGGCGGAGGGGTATGGGGAGTCGGTGGTGTGGCCAGCGACGGCACCAATCCGTTTGTTGCCACCGGCAACACCTTCAGCACGGGTGGCGTTTGGAGCGGGGGTGAAGCGGTTATTCGTTTCCTGCCTGGCCCGATCTTTACTGGTTCGCCCAGCGATTACTGGGCGCCGACGAACTGGCTAAGTCTCGATAACGGGGATATTGACCTGGGCGGCTCCGGCCCAGTGCTCCTGGATGTACCGGGGGCCACGCCTTCCAGCCTGGTGCTGGCACTGGGCAAAGATGGCAACGCGTATTTGCTTGATCGTAGCAACCTCGGCGGCGTCAGCGTGCCGGTGGCTTCTTCGCATGTCTCAAGTAGCGCGATCATCCAGGCAGCCGCCACCTACCGCACGAACCAAGGCACGTATGTCGTTTTTCGCGCCAGCAGCAGCACGCTCTCTGCCTTCCGCATTAACCCGACCAATCCACCGACCATCACGAGCGTGTGGAGCGTCAGCCGGAACGGTTGCGGATCGCCGTTCGTTACGTCTACGGATGGCACCAATAATATGATTGTGTGGGTGGTCGGAGCCAGCGGCGACCAGCGCCTGCACGGATACGATGGAGATACCGGTGCCGAGATTTTCGCCGGTGGCGCCGCAAACGAATTGATGGCAGGTACGCACACGTACAGCACCACCGGTATTGTGGCTCGCAGGCGCATCTACATCGCCGCTGACAACAAAGTGTATGCTTTTCGAGTCCGACGCCAGCGAGGCATTTCAAATTCTACCTTACCAACACAGCACTGACTTTTACGTTTTACAGCAGCACCAATTGATTCACGTCCTTCAACAATGGGACGAGGCTTGTCACCTGTCATGGAAGGTTTGCGCAGCCAATTCCAGCGGCGTCAGGCGTTTGGGCGGATTGCAGCTTTCCTCGGATTGACTCGAGGCGTCCACTCACGTGTATGGCCACTCGATTGATCCAGATCACGCAGCACCGCGTCCACCTGCGCGCGATTTGGCGATAATGTGCAGACCGGGTCCGTATTTGCGGCGTTTCCCGTCAATAACGCGGCCTGACAGCGGCAGCCGCCAAAATCAATTTCCTTTTGTGGACAACTCCGGCAAGGTTCTGGCATCCATTCCGTTCCACGGAACCGATTGAAACTTTCCGATTCGCGCCAAATCCAATCGAGCGGGCGCTCTCGGACATTTTCAAAACGTAAATTGGGAATTGCAGACGAAGCAGTGGGGCACGGAAGCACATCGCCAAGCGGATTGACCGTGAGATAACGCTGTCCCCAACCGTTCAAACACGGCTTTGGCCGCGTTTCGTAGTAGTCCGGGAGCACATAGAAGATGTCGATCTTGCCGGTGAGACGCGTCTTCGCGGCGTTTGCGACTTCTCGTGCGCGGGCAACTTGCTCGCGGGTCGGAAGCAACGCGGCACGGTTAAGAAATGCCCAACCGTAAAACTGCACGTTGGCGAGTTCGACTCGGACGGCGCCGAGGGTCTCGGTTAATTCGATGATCTGCGGGAGGCGATCGATGTTGCGCCGATGAATGACGAAATTGAGACTAAGCGGAATTCCAGCCGCGCGAATGTTCGCAGCGGCATCGAGCTTCCGCTGATGTGCGTTTGCGCCGGCGATTTCATCGGCAAGGTCGACATGGTCGGATTGAAAACTCAGTTGCACCGAATCGAGACCGGCGTCCCGCAATTCACGCGCGCGATTCGCATCCAAACCAACACCGCTTGTGATTAGATTCGTGTAAAGTCTCGCTTCGCGCGCGCCGTGAATGAGTTCGGCCAGATCGCGCCGCGCGAGCGGCTCGCCTCCGGAGAAACCAATTTGTAGCACGCCAAGTCCGGCGGCTTCGCGAATCACGCGGCCCCACTCCCCGGTGGTCAACTCACCGTTATTTCGCATCCGGGTCGGATTAGAGCAGTAGGGGCAGTGGAGCGGACAACGATAAGTTATCTCGGCGAGGAGCGCGTATGGGCGCGGCGCATTCATGCGAGCTTGACAAGCTTGCGACGCTGCAGATCGGCAAGGGTCTCGCGTACATCGGCGGCCAGCATTTCAAGATCGGCATCGTACTCCCGGGCCAACCCGAGCACGATCTCGCTTAGAGGACGTCCATCGCAGCGGGTAACAATTTCCTGAGCCGTTTCGTTTAGCTCGATGATGCCTTCGGGAAAAAGCAGCACGCCTTTGCCGGTTGTGCCATCGATTTCCAAGCGCACTCCGTCTGCGAGCCGCGGCTGCGTATGATCAGGAATCATAGTCATGCGTTTGAACAAGGAGCGACGGCTTTCCAGTCGCCGAAATTTCCCATGGCGGGGCGGTTTGGAAACCGCCCTCCTTGATGTTCGCATAAGCACGCTGAATTGCGTCGAGCATGGACCAGAGCACATCGCATTTGAACTGAAGCGCACGAACCGCGGCATCCTGCAGCTCGCGCGTGTTGCAATGCTCGATTGTGATTTCAAGCGCCTCATTTGAATCGCGCCGCGCTTGAGTGACTCTACGACGGAAATAATCGAGCCCGCGCGGGTCGATCCAGGGATAAAATTTTTCGAAAGCCGCGAGCCGCGCCGCCATCAAATCGGGAGCAAAAAGTTCGGTAAGCGATGAGGCGATGGCGACTGGCCACGGGCGGGTGCGAGCGAAATTCACATAGGCATCCACGGCGAAACGGACTCCGGGTTGCAGATTTTTATCTTGGATCAATTCGCCGCGCGACAAACCGCACGCTTCACCCAGTCGCAACCATGCTTCGACGCCGCCTTCGGTGCTGTAGTGTTCGTTATCCTCAACGAATTTTCTCCCAGTGCGGCTCTGCGCCTGTCCGCTGAGGACAGCGGACTCTACAGCCCTGGGCAAAACGCCATCGTGATCGGAAATCCGATGAATCCAGATCCGTCGCACTTCGGGCAGAGAACAATTAGATAGAATCGCAGCGTCTTTAACGGGAATGCTGCGTTGATAATAGAATCGATTCGCAACCCAGCCGCGCACCGCTTCAGGCGAAAGCCGGCCTTCGTTCATGGCTCGATGGAACGGATGCTTGTCGTGATAAGCGCATCCACCAATCTCGCGCAGTTTGTCGACAAAAATTTCGCGGTCCCAAAGTCCGGCAGTCATAAGGCAATTTCTAGTCCATCGCGGGCGATCTCGATGCCGGCTCGTTCAACTTGGGCGCGCTCGAACGAGCCGGGCATAAGGATCGGGTTCGTATTGTTGATGTGGATATACATCTTCCGGCGTGCTGGCGA
>QHOW01000086.1 GCA_003219435.1 Verrucomicrobiota bacterium
GGCATGTCTCGGTAACTTTCGCGCGCGGGACTTTCAATTGCACTGAAACAGGCGTTTGCTCAGTCACTTCGCCGAACGCCGAAAGATCGCGTGTCGCCTCCTTTTCAAAAGTGAGGCTGAGAATCTTATGCCCGGAAAATCGATCGATGATCTGGGCAAGAGGACCGTCGAAGAAGATTTTGCCGTGATCAATCACCAGAACGCGATGACACAGTTCTTGGATATCCTGCATATAATGGCTCGTCAGCAGGGTAACGATCCGATGTTCCTCGTTGTAAATGCGCAAAAACTCGCGGACACGTTTTTGACTAACGAC
>QHOW01000303.1:0-2043 GCA_003219435.1 Verrucomicrobiota bacterium
TTTTTCTCAACATCGGTTCAGCACCATCCAACCCGATGCTGCCGCATGAATTCGCAATGGAGTTACGTGATCTGCTTGTTTTACAAAACACAATTCACTGGATCAAATCGATCGCGATCGAAGATCGACGTTGTAGCCGTCGCCCTGTGGGCGACCCGACACGCGCGCATGAAACACAACCGGGCGGCGCTTCCCACAGGGAAGCGGCTACAGCAGTTCGATCATATGGACATTTCAAACCAATCAGCTCGAAGCGATTTCTGAACGATTGTCATGAATATGTTTTCCATTTCACAAAAACGGGTCAGGTCGAAATCGATCGGCTAAAAATCGGAGTTCCTTACCAGGATAAAACCAACATTGCGCGTTGGTCGCATACGCGGGGAAGCGATTTGCGGTGCAGGGGAAACACATGGTTCATTCCTTTCGAAACAATCCAGAGCCGCGCTAAAGAGCGGCCGCATCCGGCGACGTTGCCCGTGCAGTTAGCGGAGTGGTGCATCAAACTGCATGGCGTTTCGCGTGTGCAGACGATGCTCGATCCGTTTCTCGGAATTGGAAATTCCGCCGTCGCCGCACAGAAATGCTGTGTAAAAAAATTCATCGGTTTCGAGATCGATGAGAACTATCTCGCGGAAGCAAAGCGGCGCTTGCGTCAACCGGCCTAAGACTCTGTCGAGAGTGCACTTTAAGCATCAGAAATATTCATCAACGAGCTCGATTTCTTCTTCAGGCTCCGATTTGTCTGTAGGCTTCGTAACGTTTTCGTCGTAAAAGAAAACGTTCGCGTTTTTCAACTCAGAAAAATACCGATCGTTGGCGACGAAATCTGGACCTCGAGAAGGCAACCAATTTTTCACATTCGCTTCGTACGCTAATAACCACATTTCACGCCTTAGGTCCTGTGACGTCATAAACGGCATGAGCTGGGCACCGAACTGAAACCCCGGCACAAGGCCCTTCGCGTGAGCGTCTAGCAATACTAGCGCTACTACGGAGTCCGCCATGGAAGCTGCTGCCATGGCACTCGCTCCCTCCAAAGGCCAGCCAAATACGATGGCTGCCCAAATTGCCCAAGCCACTTCGCTTCCGTGTCCTAACGGGGCATGTCGTTGAATGATT
This sequence comes from Verrucomicrobiota bacterium, assembly GCA_003219435.1. Classification (GTDB taxonomy): domain Bacteria; phylum Verrucomicrobiota; class Verrucomicrobiia; order Chthoniobacterales; family UBA10450; genus Udaeobacter. The sequence continues at coordinate 1,123 of QHOW01000303.1, forward strand.
AGGTTAACACTTTCCGTGAAACCGTGCGTCGCTATTTGGAACCCTCTCAAAAAATATTTACCAACTTGATCAATTACGCGTTCCAAGCTGCCTGGTTCGTTGATGGCACAATGGATCAGGAAATCTTGGTACAAAGGCCAGTTAGCCTGCAGTATGTTTTCACCGCCGCTTTTGCGGATCGCATAAGTTAATACGGCTTCGTCAGGTGCTTGTCCGGCAAGATGAAAAGCCCTATCGATAAACCTGACCAGGTCCCATTGTTGGCCACGGATCGAGTGACGGAACTGATAACTGCGCAGTTCAGAAATCACTAAAGAGTCGGCCGGACAGGGCAGCTTCGTGATGGACGTTTTCGATGGATTAAGGGCAAGCTCGTACTGATTAAGCGCCTCTTGTAAATCAGCTAGCGCGCGCTCCGCGCTGGCACGATCTGGAAATGCAAACTCATAATCATCGATATACCGAAACGCATGTGTAGCGCCGCGTCCGACCATGATCTCGTCCACCTTCGCTAAAATAAGTTCTGCAATCAAAAATGAAGTGTCTGGCCCGATTGGAACGCCCAACGTTTGCCCGTCCTGCATGTCCCGAAGAAAACAGTCTAGTTCATTGCCGAGCAGCGAGTGTTTTCCGCGATTGGCTTTCGCCACTGGCTTTGTATGCAACGCCCAGGAAATCGAGTGTGTGTAAATCGAATGATAAAAACGGCTGACATCCGATCGGAGAATGTATCCAGCTGTACTTCTGATTCGGCTACGAAATCCAGGTAGATCATCGAAATCGTGCTTTCGTTCGATGGCCCTTCGACGATTCGGTGACGAAATGTCAGGCTGCGTCAATGAGATTGACGAACTTGATGCTGCCGCAACGATTGTCTGCTGGTTTTGGACAACGAAATCAGCAAACAGCCAAAAATTAATA
>QHOW01000303.1:2125-3322 GCA_003219435.1 Verrucomicrobiota bacterium
GTCGAAAGCTTGCTGGCGTAAACAGACGTCTTAAAGGGCGGCGGGAGTCGCGTCGGAAAATATCCAGAGGCGAGCAGCTTCTTTAGCGTCAACATGGCTGCTTTGTCCGGCTAAGCATGCGTTGCTAATCGAACGGCGTTGAATGAAGAACCTGGAAGACTGCGAATGAGTACACTAGCCAGACCGGAATTTCTCGAGCGATTTGACCAAATTCCCCGGTAGCGGCCGGACACGATCGAAAATGCGCGCCGCCAGTGGTTTTGCTGTGGTGTAGCCAGCGGCGAACATCTCGAGACGCGCATCGAGATTGTCGATGTAATGCAGCGCCATTGCTTCGGGCGTTTTCGGGTTGACCGGTGAGCCAAATTCCCTTTCGCCGTGATGCGCGGCAATCAAATGCAACAGATGGAGGCGAACGTCCTCCGACGCGGGCACGAGGTTCTTCCACGCGTCAGTCTTTTCCGCGCTGAGTTTTCGCCAGAGCGAATTGACCAATTCAAGGCCGATGGAGATATGGCCCATGAGCTCGCCGCGTTCATCGTAGCTCATGGTGAAACCGGTCTCAGGCAGAGCATTCTCCCAAAGTTTCCCACAGTCGTGAAACAAAATGCCCGCCAGTAAAAGATCGACATTCAATTGAGGATACAGCGGCACGATCTCCGTGGCTATGCGCATCATCTGGGCCGTGTGCTCTACCAACCCGCCACGGCGCGCATGGTGATAATTGCGGGCGGCGGCGGTGCGGCGAAATCGATCGCCCCATTCGCTTGAGAACGCGCTGCACAGTTCGCGCAAACGAGGGTCGACAATTGTCTTTATCGTTTGCGCAATGAATTCCCAGTCTGCGTTCTGCTTGGCGCGCAAATCGGCCGGGCCTTGCAGCAGCTCGTTCTTTTCCTGCTCGGTCAACGGACGGATCGTCCACTTCGGCGCACGTGCTTCGAGGCCGAACTGTGAGTGCCGATGGAATTCGGCGGTGAGTTCAACGAATTCTCCGCCCCCGAACGCGCTGCACGTCTTGTATGTTGGATGATCGCTCCAAACGCGGAGCGTCATGCGGTCGCATGCGTCGGCCAGCGTAAGCTCGCAGTACGGCTGCTGTTCGCGGGTCAGCTTTGGGCTCGCGCTTTCCACTTGCACATGCACGCGCGCCTCCACCGCTCCGTTCTGCGCCGCTTTGCGAATTTCGGTGAGCGT
>QHOW01000303.1:3328-4227 GCA_003219435.1 Verrucomicrobiota bacterium
TCCATCTTTTCAATCTATCACGAGTCACAAGTTGTAGCCGCCTCGCTCTGCGAGGGGAGTTGCGCGCGTGTTCTGCACATCAGCGCCACGCTTCGCAGAGCGAAGCGGCTACAGTCAATCGATCATTCGTCGCTCCAGGCCAGCATAGGCATCCACTCGCCGGTCCCGCAGAAATGGCCAGTGCGTCCGATGTTCGTTGACGCGATCCCATTCTACATCGGCCATGACAATCTCTTCTCGATCCACCGAACCTTTCGCGATGATTTCTCCGCTCGGTCCAGCGACAAAGCTTTGCCCCCAAAACTCAATTCCATCTCCACCTGCAGGCGCTTCGTGGCCGACGCGATTTGCAGCCGCGACATAACAGCCATTCGCAATTGCGTGACCGCGCTGAATTGTTTCCCAGGCAGAATATTGGGCCGCACCGAATTCTTGTTTTTCGCTCGGATGCCAGCCGATTGCTGTTGGATAAAAAATGATTTCCGCACCGCGCAAGGCCGTCAGTCGCGCCGCTTCCGGGTACCATTGGTCCCAGCAAACGCAGACGCCAATTTTTCCCCGCGCGGTTGTCCATGCCTGAAATCCGAGATCGCCCGGTGCGAAATAAAATTTCTCGTGATAAAGCGGATCGTCTGGAATGTGCATCTTGCGATATTTGCCGAGCAGCTCGCCATTCGCGTCGATAATTGCGGCCGTATTGTGATACAGACCGGCGCCGCGTTTCTCGAAAAGTGACGCGACGATTACGACGCCGGTTTCCCGCGCGATATCTCCCAGTGCCGATGTCGATCTTCCGGGCACCTCCTCAGACAGCTCGAAATTTTTGTGATCTTCCGTCTGGCAAAAATATTGCGACCGAAAAAGCTCCGGCAAACAAACGATCTGCGCGCCTTGCCTGG
>QHOW01000304.1 GCA_003219435.1 Verrucomicrobiota bacterium
CCGACTAGGAGAAACAAGCCGAAGACGAATTCCACCGTCGAAACGAAAACAGTGTTGAAGTCGGGGAACGGAACGTGCGCATCGAGCAGCGTTTGACGCATTTGTTCTCGGCGTTCAGGAACGAAGAGTTTGCCGCGCCCGGACAGAAAGAACAGCAAACCGACTGCGAGCCGGGCCACAAGAATTCCGAGCCATTGCCAGGCATGCAACTCACTTAGAAATGTTCGCACCCACAGCATTGCATTCATTGGATGACTCGCCGCTAATCTTTATTCCTTTTAACAATCAGCGCGCAACGGAATAATCGAGCCAACTCGCGTCTCGAAAGTGTGCAGAGAGTTCCGATGAAAAAAGGTGAAGGTGTTTACAACGTTGTCGTAATTGGTGCCGGAACGGCCGGCCTGGTCACAGCAGCGGGAACCGCCGGACTCGGCGGGCGTGTCGCCCTCATCGAACGCAACTTAATGGGCGGCGATTGTCTCAACTTCGGTTGCGTCCCGAGCAAGGCGCTCATTTCTTCCGCGCGATTGATTCAGCAGATCCGTGACGCGGAAAAGTTGGGCCTGGATCGACAACAGCCGCAGTTCGTCTTCGAAAAAGTCTTCGCGCGAATGCGCTCGCGACGCGCCAAGATCGCGCCAAACGATTCGCAAGAGCGCTTCGAGTCGCTGGGCGTTGATGTTTTTCGAGGCGAAGCGCGTTTTGTTTCGCCACGCGAGATTGAAGTTAATGGTCAAAGACTTCGCGCGAAAAATTTCGTGATCGCGACAGGTAGCCGCGCGGCGATCCCAAAAATCGAAGGCATCGACACGGTCCCCTATTTCACGAACGAAACGATTTTCGATGAGTTAAAACAAACGCCTGAAAGCATGATTGTTCTCGGAGGCGGACCGATCGGTTGCGAGCTCGCGCAAACACTTCGCCGCCTCGGTGTGGAGTTGACGATTGTCCAGCGCGGCAATCAGCTTCTGCCGAGGGAAGACCGAGATGTGGCAGAATTCCTTGAGCGCCGTTTGATCGACGAAGGTGTGCGCATCATCAAAAATGCCCATGCGCGTTCAGTAGCAACCAGCGACACCGGAAGGATTGCGCTTGAATTCCTGGATCGACGGTCGGGTCGTGTGGCCGAGCGCACTTTGTTTGCGGACGCGCTCCTTATCGCCATCGGACGGACACCAAACCTTCGGCATCTGGATTTAAAGTCGGCTGGGGTTGACGTCGGTGAAAAGGGTGTGTGCGTTAACGGTTATTTACAAACGTCTCAACGGCACATTTACGCCGCGGGCGATGTCATTGGGCCATTCTTGTTTACACACATGGCCGATGCGCAGGCACGCGTTGTCGTGCGGAACATCCTAGTTCCATTCCAATTTCTGCGGCAGACAATGGATTATTCGGTCGCGCCGTGGTGCACATACACCGACCCGGAAGTCGCGCATGTCGGTCTTGGCGAAAAGGAAGCAAAACAGAAAAACGTTGATTACGATCTGTTCGTCGTCCCGCTCCAAGATGTCGATCGTGCGGTGGTTGAGAGCGAAGAGGCCGGGTTCGCCAAAATTCTAACAGCGAAAGGTTCTGACAAAATTCTTGGCGCAACCATCATCGCGCCGCATGCGGGCGATTTGTTGCACGAGTTCGTGCTGGCGATGAGCGCAAATGTCGGGCTCGGCAAAATTGCATCGACGATTCACGCTTATCCAACGTTCGCCGAGCTGGCACGCAAAGCCGGCGACAAATACAACAGGACTCGCCTCACTCCGCGCGCGAAGAAAATTTTCACCTGGCTTTACGAGCGCGCACGCAAATGAGCCGAGATCCATTTTGGAGTGCGGGGACATGTCCGCGCTTTGGAAACGATATGTGATTTCATCATGGCTATTGCAAAAAGCGGCGACATGTCGCCGCACTCCAAATTAGCCAGACGCGGGAAATGAACGCTAATGAGAAACAACGCACAGCCGAAGAGCGCAATCGTTCGGCTGATCGTGCTGATGGTGGTTCTGATCGCGCTTTTTCTGGCGATGAGATTTCTGTCGGTCCAGCAATGGCTGAGAAATTTCAACGACTGGGTCGGGCAAATGGGCACGGCCGGCATTTTCGTTTTCATCCTCGTATATGCCGTCGCTACTGTCTTGCTCGCGCCGGGAGCGATTCTCACCATCGGCGCTGGGTTTGCGTTCGGCTTATGGAAAGGTTTTCTCGCGGTCTCAGCCGGGGCGACACTTGGCGCGGCCTTGGCTTTCCTCGTTGCCCGGTTCATCGCGCGCCAGAAGATCGAAGCGATCGCGAAAGGAAACGGAAAATTTCGCAAGATCGACAACGCTATCGGCAAACAAGGCGCCAAGCTGGTTTTCCTGCTGTGGCTCAGCCCAGTGATTCCATTCAATCTGAGCAATTACTTTTACGGTCTTACTGGCGTCAAATTCTGGCCATATGTGCTTGCAAGCTGGATCGGCATGATGCCCGGTACGTTTCTTTATGTTTACATCGGCACCGCTGGTAAAGCCGCTGTTTCAGCCGCCGCTGGCGATGAAGCCATCAGACACGGCTGGCAATATTGGACCTTAATGAGCGTCGGT
>QHOW01000088.1:0-908 GCA_003219435.1 Verrucomicrobiota bacterium
AGTCCCTGAGGGAAATTCCCGCGTGCATCACCGGTTAGCGGGTCGATTTCTTCCGCAAAAAGACCAAGATCGTTTGCATAAGCCAGAACCGCTTCGAAAGTTTCGCGCGCTTCTGAAAGATTTCCGCTGCGCGCGAGAAAATTCACTTCCCAAAAACTGCAGGCGGCGAAAGCCCCTTCTTGTCGATCTTTACTTTGTTCGTTGCGATGCACCAGCCCCCGGCGGGGGACCAACCGCTCCCGAATTCGCTGATGAGTTTGCAGCATACGTTGCGAAGAGGCTTCCGCGAAGCGGTGATACGTGAGCAAGAGCGCTGTCGCATCCATGACCTCACTGCCGCAAGCCTGCGTGTATGCTGTGACCTTCGAATTCCAGGCGAAGGTTTCGATTTCTTCGCGAATGCGTTGTCTTTCGGCTTCAAATTTTTTGACTGCGATGCCGGGCAACTGGCCACGTGTGTGCATTTCCAGAAGCCGATCGAGCGCAACCCAGCACATCAACAGCGAATGGGTATAGCGACGGCGCGGGCCGCGTTCTTCCCAAATGCCGTTATCGGGCTCCTGCCAATGCTCGCAAACATATTCGCCGAATTGCCGCAGCATTATTTGCATATCCCGATCGGGCTTTTCGTTTTCACCGGTGAAATGTGCCACCGCTTCGACGACTTCGCCGTAAACATCCAGTTGCAACTGCTTGATCGCGGCGTTGCCCAGGCGGACTGGACGCGAGTCGGCATAGCCGGACAAATTCAACAACTCGCGCTCGTCCGGCGGGCATTCTCCAAAAACGTCATAGATGATGCGCAGTTCCGGGCGCGTGTGGCGCGTTGCGTGCAGCAACCACGCCACGAATGCCTCCGCGTCGTCTTTGTAACCCAGGCCGTAGAGCGCGTGCACGGTAAATGACGC
>QHOW01000088.1:933-3935 GCA_003219435.1 Verrucomicrobiota bacterium
TGGGCGCGGCGATAATTGCGCCCGATGGGGCGTAGGAAAGTAATTTCAGAACGAGCGCGCTGCGGGTGACCTGGCTTTCGTACGCCCCGCGATAGTTAGTTTGTCCGGCCCATCGCTGCCACCAATCGATTGTGAGGTCCAATTTCTCAGCGACCAATGGAGCAAGCGGCGGGACCACAGCCGGCGCTTCGGCGGATAACGTAAATGAGAACGCGATTGCATTGCCGGCCTCCAGTTTGAGGCGTGCGGTTAAACCTCCTTCCGAGTTTGGCGCCAATTCGACATCGCTCCGCAACGTGAACACGATTGTTCCGATGTCGATCTTCCAGCCAAATTTGCCGGTATTTCTAATTTTTGGAGTGACCCGGCCATAATCAAGGCGCGGATTAAACTCTGCGATCAATTCCATTTCGCCCGCTGCGCATTGAATGTGCCTGATGAGCTCGTGCTCCGGCCAAAGTCTTCGCTTTTTTTCTTCCTCCGAGGTAACTGGCATGAAGTCGGTCAGCACAATTTTTCCCGAATCGGTCGAGAAGGTTGTCTCGAGCACGTTCGTATTGTCGACGTAACGCCGGTTCGTTTGCGAATCTTGTGCGGAACGAATGCTCCAATAACCGCCAATCTTTCGATCAACAATCGCCCCGAAAATAGAAGGGCTATCGAATCGTGGCCAGCAAAGCCAATCGAGCGAGCCACGGTTTGAGATCAGCGCAGCCGAACGCGCGTTACCAATGATCGCGTAATCCTGAATTTTCGAAACTTCCGCAGCCATGCTCAAGCGGAAGAATCAACTGGACGGCATTCCAAGATGGTAGTGTAACCCGGATCACCATCGGCGAACTGCGGCGCGCCAATCTTCCCGTGGGGAATTGCCGAATGTCGGCCGCCGATTTGTGATTTCAACCAAGTATTTCCAGCGCTCCTGGCCTCCTGATTCAAGAGGATGTTCCAGCGAATTTTAGATGCCGGCATCAGAAGGAGAATAGTGGAGCACATCATCTCGCCAGCCGCCTTGTCCCTTGCCGATATACTTAAAGCTGTCCACAAACTCGAGCCGATTGATCCATTTAGCCATTTTGTAGCCTAATTGATTTTCTACACGCAACCGCAGCGGTGCGCCGTAAGGGACCGGTAGAGGCTGGTGGTTCATTTCATACGCGAGAATCGTTTGTGTATGCACGGCGATTTCCAGGTCGATGACTTCATAGTAATTGCCGTGGCCCGGTTTCTCCCATTTCTCATCCAATGTATAGAAAACGAGAAAGCGCGCGTTCGGCAACGGCTGGCAAGCGTCCATGATCGCCGAAACGGGGGCGCCCGCCCACTGCGCAAAATAGCTCCAACCTTGAACGCAGCGGTGCAGCGTAGTCTGCGTCTGATACGGCATCTGGCGCAGATCGTTCAGGGAGAGATCTAATTTTTTTTGAACTAAACCGCGTACCTCCAGTCGCCACTCTGTAAAATTGGATTCCACGAGTCGCTGATAGATATGGTTGCGCGGGGGCAGCCCGTTGACACGCGCATACGCGGAAACATGCCGATAAGCTTGCCGTGAATTCCAATGATGAAAGAGGCGCCGTTGCAGTGGATCGACGCCGATTTCCAGTAATCGTTTTGCCTGCATCGGAGATGCCAGGGAATACCGCGTTGCCAAAAAATGAAAGGCGATGACCGCGGCGATGGCAGGCAACCCGATCGCAGTGGCCACTGCATGGGAGCGAGCTTCGCTCCCCAGGACAATTTTCGCCATTTCAAGCGTGAACCCATGCGCGATCACCAGGGCGACGTGAACGACAATGAAACCGACAAAGATGATCAGACCGATGAAGTGCAGACTGCGGGCTGCTTGGTGGCCGCCAAAAATTCGGGGAAACCACGGGAACCTTGCAGCCAACGCCGGTGACATCATGATCCCGGTAACGATTTGGAAGGGGGACAGCATAAAAATAACGAAAAGGTAAGTGAGCTGCTGAAGTGCGTTGAACGGATCTCCATTCGGTGGCAGTCGGAAATGGGCATACGCGACGAGCGAATGCCACGCTGCCGGAAAGATTTCCAACGACGTCGGCACGAGTCGTCGCCACTGTGGCGTCGTGAAGAGGAGAACGACATAAATCATGCCAGTCAGCAGCCAGCCATTCAGCGCCCAAAAGTGCCAATGGCGACCCAAACCCAGATTGTTGCGGCCGGGCAACGCGCCCCACGGCGAAATCGGTTCGATTTCATCCTCTGCCGTCCAGGCGGTGCCTTTGAGGAATTGTTTCCTGGTGAAGCGAATCCATTCGCTTCCCGGCAATGCGTCGTCGCGCCAGTAAAGCTTTGGGTGCGCGCCAATGATTTCGATCCCGCTGCGGATGAGCAACGTCGTGAAAAGGAAGGCGAAGAAGTGGGTTAGGCGAATCCAGAGGGGAAATCCGAGTTGAAAGGGATCATCCATAACGCGAAACCGCCGGCCGGTCGTTATCTATCGCACATGATGGCTGTGGCGGATGGCGTTGTTGAAGTTTGGCGGTTGTCTCGCCAAAAGCTGTAGTCATCTCGCGCTGTCTAGACGTCTCCCGGACAAGGCGACAGAGCGCGTGGCTACAGTTGACTCCAAAGCAAATGCCGATCGCGATCACGAAAGCGAACGTGATTGCACTGTTCTTCATGCACATCAAAGGAAGCAGCCGCCTTCTGCATCTTGCAGCGCTGGCTGGCGTGATGTGGCTCCTAATCTTGATCTCCCTCACGCTCAGCGATTATTTTACACGCGGTGCAGTGTCGCTGAATCATTAGAACCCATCCGGGTTCTAACCGGTATCAAACAACAATGAAGCGCGCAGGCAGGGTCGATCAGCAATTTAGTTAACGAACCGGAGAGCCGATGGATTTGAAGAGCGAGCGCAGCCTTGGTTCGTGCAATCGCGGGTGAGAAATGATCCATTTCCTGCCAAAACGAGGCGCTTTTCCTTACGTGTAAACGGCGACCCGTTCGCGATGTAGACATAAAGACGCAAGAG